>CACZOP010000068.1 GCA_902782845.1 Oscillospiraceae bacterium
AAGCCCGGCGGCGTGTTCCTGATCAACTGCCAGTGGGATGAAAAAGAGCTTGCCGAAAAGCTCAACGCCGAAGCAAAGCGCTATATCGCGAAGAACAACATCCAGCTCTACACCGTGAACGCCATCGACCTTGCCGCCAAGATCGGCCTCGGCAAGCGCACCAATACCGTGCTGCAGAGCGCGTTCTTCTCCCTGGCGAAGGTTCTTCCCGCAGAGGAAGCCATCGGCTACATGAAGGAAAAAGCCCAGAAGTTCATGAAGAAGGGCATTGAGATCGTGAAGATGAACGAGGACGCCATCGACGCCGGCGCCACCGCCTACGTGAAGATCGACGTTCCCGCCGATTGGGCGAATGCCGAAGACGCCGCGCCCGCCGCTGCCGATCACGAGCCCTCGAAGCTTGAAAAGATGGTCAAGGGTATTATGGAGCCCGTGGGCCGTATGGACGGCGATCTGCTGCCCGTATCCGCCTTTATGGATCATGCCGACGGTACCTTCGAGCAGGGCGCTTCCGCCTTCGAGAAGCGCGGCGTTGCCGTGATGGTGCCCGAATGGGATCCCGCGAAGTGCGTATCCTGCAACCAGTGCTCCTTTGTTTGCCCGCACGCCACCATCCGTCCCTTCGCGCTGGACGACGCCGAACTGGCAGCCGCTCCCGCCGTGCTCAAGAGCAGAGAGTTAAAGGGCAAGCCCTATAAGTTCACCATGGCCGTTTCGCCCTTCGACTGCATGGGCTGCGGTGTTTGCGTGGGCGTGTGCAAGCCCGGCGCCATCAAAATGGTCTCCCGCGAGAGTCAGGACGCCCAGCAGGCCGCCTTCGACTATTGCGTTGCGAACGTGAGCGAAAAGAAAGACCTCACCGAAAAGCTCAACACCGTTTCCAGTCAGTATAAACAGCCGCTGCTTGAGTTCTCCGGCTCCTGCGCGGGCTGCGCCGAGACCGCTTACGCCCGCCTTGTGACCCAGCTCTTCGGCGACAGAATGTATATCTCCAACGCCACCGGCTGCTCCTCCATCTGGGGCGGACCCGCCGCGACCTCTCCCTACACCAAGAACAAAAAGGGCCAGGGCCCCGCATGGGCGAACTCCCTGTTCGAGGACAACGCGGAGCACGGCTTCGGCATGATGCTCGGTCAGAACGCCATCCGCAACTCCCTGATCGCCAAAGTGGAAGCGCTGCTTGATTCCGACAAGGCGAGCGACGAGCTGAAGGCTGCCGCAAAGGCATATCTCGACACCAAAAACGACGGTGAAAAGAACGGCGCCGCCGCAGACGCGCTGGTCGCCGAGCTTGAGAAACTGGATTGCTGCTGCAAGGACGACATCCTCAAGAACAAAGAATATCTCTCCAAGAAGAGCGTGTGGATCTTCGGCGGCGACGGCTGGGCCTATGATATCGGCTTCGGCGGCGTGGACCACGTGCTGGCCTCCGGCGAAGACGTGAACATCATGGTCTTCGACACCGAGGTATATTCCAACACCGGCGGACAGGCCTCCAAGGCTTCTCAGATCGGTCAGGTGGCGCAGTTCGCGGCTGCCGGCAAGTCCATCGCAAAGAAGAGCCTTGCCGAGATCGCCATGAGCTACGGCTACGTTTACGTGGCGCAGATCGCCATGGGCGCCAACATGAACCAGACCCTCAGCGCCCTGCGTGAAGCGGAAGCGTATCCGGGCCCCTCCATCGTGATCGCCTACGCGCCCTGCGAGATGCACTCCATCAAGGGCGGCATGACCAACTGCCAGAACGAGATGAAGAAGGCAGTGGACTGCGGCTACTGGAACATGTTCCGTTACAACCCGGCGCTCAAGGCAGAGGGAAAGAATCCCTTCTCCATTGATTCCAAGCCCGGCAAGGTTGAGGATTACAGAGGCTTCCTGATGAACGAAGCCCGGTATTCGCAGCTGACCCGCAAGTTCCCCGAGAGAGCCGAAAAGCTCTTCACCGAGGCGGAAGTCAAGAGTGTGGAGCGTTACAACCACCTGCTCCGGCTCAAGGATCTCTACGCGCCCGACGCGGAATAAGCGAGCATCCGCATCTTAAAATTGCACCGGTAATAAAAGGAACCGTCTCAGGCGAGGCGGTTCTTTTTCGATTTCCGGTTGTTCCGGAGAAAACCTTATGCATCAAAATAGGAATCAAAGAAATAGTAATCCTTTGTCTGATTCTGTACCGCCGCGGTCATGGTGCCGTACATCATCTTAATACCGGAGACCTGCATATCGAAATTGAATTTTTCAGTCATAGCAAGGTCTGTATCGTAAACCGCCGCAACGGGAAGCAACGTCTCCGCATCCAGATAATACGTAAGCTTTCCTTTTCCCGTCGCCTGATCGCATTTCATCTCCAGCTTCATTCCGTCATTGTCTTCCGTATGGTTCAATTCACGGACCAACGCGCGCAGATCCTGATCCATTGCCCGCATAAGCTGCGTTTCATCTGTGGAATTCTTTATTTTTGCATAGCTTTCATCTTTGACGGTCACGGTGATCTTAAATATTCTGCCGATACGCGCCTTTTTTATGTTTTGGGAAAGATCGAATGCAATCGGATTCGTCGTATACGGAGATTTGACCATCACCACATCCGGAAGCATTTCAAGAAAGTCGATCCCGGTCAATTCTTCAACGGTCATTGCTTTCGTATCCGCTTCCGTCAGATCGCAAACGGTGGACTTCCCTGCCCGGCAAAAATTCTGATCGTTTATGATCTTTTGGTATGCGTAATTGCAATACTCATGCCGGTTGTTTGTCAATTCATCTGAAAACTGTTTGACAAGCGTTTTTTCATCCAGCGTTTCTCCGGCCATTCTCGCAAGAAGCTTTGCGCCGGAAGAAATATGAATATCATGACCCGTCACCTTGCCGGAGGACTTCGTTTCCGAAAAACCGGTATACGTATGCGGATTCTTTTTCAGTTCGTTCAAATATAGATTGAATTTCGGCTGCCCGCAATGGGTACAGATCGCGGTAATATCTGTAATATTCCCATTCACAGGAAACCTGTGCGGCGAAAAGGACGTATCGTATGCCTGCGGTTCAGATGGAACCGGCGGTATGGTAACGGGCTCCGGTTTCTCAGTCGTTGGTTCTGGCTTCTGCGTAGTGGGCTCGGGCTTCTGCGTAGTGGGCTCGGGCTTCTGCGTGGTGGGCTCGGGCTTCTGCGTGGTGGGCTCGGGCTTCTGCGTGGTGGGCTCGGGCTTCTGCGTTGTGGGCTCGGGCTTCTGCGTTGTGGGCTCGGGCTTCTGCGTTGTGGGCACGGGCTTCTTGGTTGTTAGCTCGGGCTTCTTGGTAGTGGGCTCGGTTTTCTGTGTAGTGGGTTCAATTTTCTGCGTAGTAGGCTCTGGCTTCTTCACAGGGGGATCCGTCTTTTGTGTTTCTTCTTCGTCGTCTGAAAACGTTTCCAGCCCCACAGCGGCACGGAGGATCAGGCGGGCGTCCTCGGCGGAGATTGCGCCGTCTTTTGTGACGTCAGCCGCCCGAAATTCCCTGCTGCCTTTTGTGTAATTCTCCAGCCCCACGGCAGCGCGAAGGGCAAGGCGGGCGTCCCCGGCCGTGATTTCCCCCTCCCCCGTAACGTCGCCGGGCAGATACTGCGGCGCGGCGTTGCCGGGCAGCAGCAGACCAAGCAAACAGGCTGCCGACAACAGCAGACAATTGATTCTTTTCATTTGGGAACCGCCCTTCCGTTTATCACAAGTTTATAAAAGAAATACATTATTCTATTTTAATTATATCATATTTCCTCTCTTTTTTCAATTCCATTTTTATACGCCTTTTCGGGAAACCCCGCCAAATTCTTCCGATTTCCCTGTTGCAATTATCACTGAAACAGGATATAATATTTATAAAAAATATAACGAAAGCGAGAAATCGATCATGCCCTATATCCAACTGAAAACCACCGCCGCCGTGTCCGACGAAAAACGGTATGCGCTGAAAGCAGCCTTTGGCAAAGCAATCGAAAATTTCCCGGGGAAAACCGAAAGCTGGCTCATGGTAAACATTGAGGACGGCAAAAAAATGTGGTTCCGGGGAGATAATTCCGCCGATACCGCCATGGTGGACGTTGAACTGCTGGGCAGCGTTTCCCCCGACGGCAGCAGCAGAATGACGGCGGAGCTTTGTGAGATCCTCCACAAGATGCTCGGTATCGCGCCGGATCGCGTGTATGTCAAATACACAGGCTACCAGCATTGGGGCTGGAACGGAGGAAACTTCTGATCGCATCTTATGTTTTACGAAGTCAACGACAAATTAAATGAAATCGACATGCCGCAGGTAACAGGCGAACGCCTGACGACGGGCTATATCGATAAATCACAGGCGCAGGAATTGTGCGCCCGCTTTGGCTTTGCCGCTTCCACCGCGCAGGCGCTGCAAAACGCAAACGAGCGGTTCCGCTCCGGGGTGGAGGTGTATGACGACTACACCTTCACAGAGCTCAGGATCGCGGACGCGGGCAGCCCCGAAGCGGAAGACGATTGCGTGGCGCTCTATATCAAAAAGAACCTGCTGATCGTGGTGGACGTGGAGGATCACGACGATTCCACCAAAAACAAATTTATCGCGGCGCTCCGGCGGTATCCCGGCAAGAGCGTTACGCTTGAAAAAACCATCTGCGCATTTTTGGACGCATTGCTGGTAAACGAAACCATGCATCTGGAGGATCTGGGGCTGCGGATAGCCGATCTGGAAGCGGACATTTTCCACGGGAAAGCCGATAAGAGTTTTCACTTTACCGTGCTGAATCTAAAAAAGCATTTATTGAAAATGCACAATTATTACGAGCAGCTTCTGGATATCACACAGGCGCTGGATGAGGACGAGAACGGGATTTTCGGAGACGATCGCCTGATGTATCTTGCGAACGTATCGCAGAAGATCGTCCGTCTGCGGGAGGACGCGGACAGCCTGAACAGCACGCTCAGCCATATGCAGGACGCATATTCCGCCCATCTGGATCTGCAGCTGAACAACATCATGAAGTTCTTTACCGTGATCACCAGCATCTTTTTTCCGCTGACTTTGATTGCGGGCTGGTACGGCATGAATTTTGTAAACATGCCGGAACTGACGTGGAAATACGGCTACGTTTACGTCATCGCCCTTTCCGCCGTCACCACCGTTTTTCTGATTTTGCTGGGAAAACGGAAAAAGTGGTTCTGATTACAGAGCGGAACACTGTTCTGAAATCAAAAAAAAACAGGAGCAAACACAAAACCTATGAACGAAAAAGAAACCGGCGAGCTGCGGCGCAGACTTCGTCCGGATCGTTGCGCTGTTAGCGCTGTTTACGGCTGTTATGTGAATGAAAAAAAAGAGATTGCGGCAAACTTCCGGCAATCGCTTGCCATGCTGCCCAAAGAAGACACAGAGGCCGTGCTGCAGCTGATGAGAAAAACCCTTTCGGGCGGGATCGGCAGAAATCTTCTTGCCCTCCCCTTTTCCACCGGGCAGGTGATGGACAGCGACGAGCACCGTCTGCTTTCTGCCATGCGAGCCGGAGGCGAAGAAAGCGAACCGGCGATTCAGGCCTTTTTTGAACAGACCGCCGCCGCGCTGCAAATGGAAGGCAGCTATCTGATTCTGCTGATCCAGGATCGCTACGACGTGCCCGCCTACGGTAAAGACGGAAATGAAAATGAAGAGAGCGACGAGGTTTTCGCCTACTGCATAGGCGCCGTATGCCCGATCAAAGAGCGGAAGCCGGCACTGGGCTTCTTTCCCAGTGAAAACGCGCTGAAAACCCTGATGGGGAACAATGTGATCGCGCCGCCTGAGATCGGCTTTTTGTTCCCGAGCTTTGACGACCGCACGGCGAACATCTATGATCTCAGCTACTACACAAAACGATCCGCCGAGAACCACCCGGAATTCATCACCGAAGTGCTGCGCCTTGCGCCGCCTATGCCGGCGGATATGCAGAAAGACGCTT
Source organism: Oscillospiraceae bacterium (assembly GCA_902782845.1). GTDB lineage: Bacteria > Bacillota > Clostridia > Oscillospirales > Acutalibacteraceae > RUG806. Next base: position 5,936 of record CACZOP010000068.1, read on the forward strand.
TTACCGACGTATTGGAACAGACGCTGATGGACGATTGCGGCTTAAAGGTGGCCGTGGCGGTGCGGGATACACTCTGCGAACAGATTGCGGAATACAAAGAAGATAAAGACAACGAAGAACCTCTCACCGTATCCAAAACCGGGGTGAGCCGCATTTTGCGGGACTGCGGCGTGAAGGACGAAAAGGTGGAGCGCTTTGAAGCCGCCTTTACCGACAGCTTCGGAGAAAATGCAAGCCTTCCTCCGCAGAATTTAGTGAACACAAGACTGATCGAAGTGGAGACGCCGGACGCGCAGATCAAGCTGAACTCCGAGCGCTCCGATCTGCTGGACGTACGCATCATCGACGGCGTACGCTACATTCTGATCCGCGCGGAAAACGGCGTAACAGTTAACGGCGTAACGCTTTCGGACGAATCGGAATAAAATATGCAAAAAACGAGCCGGAGCGACGCCGGCTCGTTTTTTTATGTAATATATAAATGTTGTTTTCCGTCTGTCAGCCGATATCCGGCGCCGCCGTAAAGTGGACGGCGGGGATCTTATAGCCCTCCAACTCCAGCAGCACGATGGTGTTCTTTCCTTTTTGCAGCCACGTGGCCGGGAGATAGGCGGTTTTCTGCGGCCCCTCTTCCCAATAGCGGGAAAGCGGCATGCCGTTGATGAAGATCACGCCCTTCTTGAATTCTTCGGTAAGCACGAAAGTGTCGCGCGGCTCGTCGGCAAGCTCGAATTCCGCGCGCAGAAGCTGGGGACGTTTTTCAAAACGCATTTTTTTCGGCTCGGTGAACAGGGCGTTTTCCACGTTATGGAGCGGCAGGCAATAGGTTTTCCAGTGATAGATATACTGGTTCCCCAGCCGCACGCCGCCGATGACGCCCTTCTGATCCCGAAGTTCGGGGCCGTAGTTGGCGCGGCCCATGTTTTCCACAAGGATCGTGAGCGTCAGCCCCTCGGCAGGCACGTCGATTTTGATTTTCTGCTTGTCGTCGTTGCGATAATAAATCCCGAGGAATTTATCGTCGGCAAAAATCCATGCGCGGTCGTGCGGCTCCAGATAGAGCGTTTCTTTTTCCTTCGGTCCCTTGATGGCCGCCTTGTAACAGATGAAGCCGTAGCCCTGCCCCAGCTTTTCCATGGGCTGCGGCGTGACGGTGCTCACAGGCTCCGCGAGGCGGTCCAGATTTTCAAGCAGATCGGCGGTCTGCGAAAAGATCACCGTCGGATAGGCAACCGGCGCAGGCAGTGGCTCAAACGCCGTTTCATTCTTAAAACCGTACCGCGCAAGAGTCTCTTTGAAGACGTTGTATTTCTCCGTCAGGCCGCCGTATTCGTTGATGGGCGCGTCGTCGTCATAACTGTTCACGGTGGGCTGATACTCGCCGCCGTCGCAGTTGGCGCCGTTCATCCAGCCGAAATTGGTACCGCCGTGCATCATATACACCGAAACCGAAGCGCCGGCATTCAGGATCGCCTCCAGCGTTTTCGCGGCGTCCTCCCCGGAGCGCCGGTGGTGCTTCTCGCCCCAGTGATCGAACCAGCCGTTCCAGAATTCGGCGCACATCAGGGGGCCGTCCTTCTGGAATCTGCGCAGCGCCTTGAAGTTGGCGTCCGCCTTGGAGCCGAAGTTGCAGGTTTTGAAGATCTCCGGCACCGTGCCGCCGGAGAGCACGGTATCGTTGGCGCCGTCGGAGGTAAAGAGCGGACAGGTAATACCGTTGTTCTGCATCATATCCGCCAGCGTGCGGATATAGACGCTGTCGTTGCCGTAGCTGCCGTATTCGTTTTCCACCTGCACCAGGATCACGGGGCCGCCGCAATCCGCCTGATGCGCAGCGATAATGGGGATGAGAACGTTGAAATAGTTTTCTACCTTTTCGAGATACCGGTCGTTCATACATCTGAGCTCCAGATCGTCGTACCGCAGCAGCCACCAGGGCAGGCCGCCGAAATCCCATTCGGAGCAGATATAAGGCCCGGGGCGCACGATGGCGGTCATGCCAAGCTCCGCGATCAGCTCCAAATAGGCGTTCAGATCCAGATTGCCCGAAAAATCAAAGGTCCCTTCAACCGGCTCATGGAGATTCCACGCCGTATAGGTTTCGACCGTATTGAACCCGCAGGCTTTGATTTTCAAAAGCCTGTCTCGCCAGTAGGGCCGCGGCACGCGGAAATAGTGCATGGCGCCGGCTACGATGCGGTG
>CACZOP010000069.1 GCA_902782845.1 Oscillospiraceae bacterium
AATGACCGTGGAGCGGGACGGCGTGAAGGAACCCTGGCTGCTGCTGTTCAAGAATGAAACCCACAACCATCCGACGGAAATTGAACCTTTCGGCGGCGCGGCCACCTGCATCGGCGGCGCGATCCGGGATCCGCTTTCGGGCAGAGCTTACGTTTACGGCGCGATGCGCGTGACCGGCGCGGCGGACCCCACCGTGCCCGTGAGCGAAACCATCCCCGGCAAGCTCCCGCAGCGTAAGATCGTGACCACCGCAGCCGCGGGCTATTCCTCCTACGGTAACCAGATCGGCCTTGCCACCGGCATTGTGGACGAGATCTATCATCCGGGCTACGCCGCAAAACGTCTGGAGATCGGCGCGGTGATCGCCGCGGTTCCGGCGGAAAACGTACGGCGGGAGGTTCCCGTCCCCGGCGACGTGGTGATCCTGCTTGGCGGCGCTACGGGCAGAGACGGTATCGGCGGCGCCACCGGTTCCTCCAAAGCCCACACGGCCGAGAGCGTGGAAACCTGCGGCGCGGAGGTGCAGAAGGGCAACGCCCCGGAAGAACGCAAACTCCAGCGGCTCTTCCGGAATCCGGAAGCGACCAGGCTCATCAAGCGCTGCAACGACTTCGGCGCGGGCGGCGTGAGCGTGGCCATCGGCGAGCTGGCGGACGGTCTGGAGATCGACCTGAACGCCGTGCCGAAAAAATATGAGGGGCTGGACGGTACCGAGCTTGCCATCAGCGAAAGTCAGGAGCGTATGGCTGTGGTGGTGGAAGCAAAAGACGCCCCCGCCTTCTTATCCCTTGCAAAAAAAGAAAACCTCAACGCCGTTCAGGTGGCGACGGTACGGGAAGAACCCCGCCTCGTAATGCGCTGGAACGGCAAAAAGATCGTGGATATCAGCCGGGAATTCTTAAATTCCAACGGCGCGGAAAAACACGTCCGCATTGCCCCCGCAGCGCCGGCGTTGAAAGAAGAAACCTTTACCGACGGTTTTGCGAAGACCTTCCTTTCAACGGCCGCGGATCTGAACGTCTGCTCCAAGCAGGGCCTTGCCGAGCGTTTTGACTCCACCATCGGCGCAGGTACTGTGCTGATGCCCTTCGGCGGCAAATATCAGCGCACCCCCATTCAGGCGATGGCGCAGAAGATCAGTGTGGAACAGAAGCACACCGACGACTGCTCCCTGATGGCGTGGGGCTACGATTCCATCCTGACTGAACAGAGCCCCTACCACGGCGCCTATTCCGCGGTGGTGGAAAGCATCTGCAAGCTGATCGCCTCCGGCGCGGAATTCAACGACGTATATCTGACTTTCCAGGAATATTTCGAAAAACCCGGCGCTGACCCCAAACGCTGGGGAAAACCGCTGGCGGCGCTGCTCGGCGCGTTCGACGCACAGATGGATCTGGGCGTAGCCGCCATCGGCGGAAAAGACAGCATGAGCGGCTCCTTTGAGAAGCTGGACGTACCGCCGACGCTGGTCTCTTTCGCAGTGACCACCGACAAGTGCGCGAATGTGGTACCGAACGAATACAAAGCCGCGGGAAACCGCGTGGTGCTGCTTACACCGGATTATGATGCAAACGGCCTGCCCGCGCCCGCTTCCCTGCTTTCGCTGTTTTCGCAGGTGACGACACTGCTGCGGAACAAACAAGCGGTGGCTGCTTACACCCCCGGCAGAGGCGGCATTGCGGCAGCGGTGCTAAAGCAGTGCATGGGCAACGGCTTCGGCTTTGCTTTTGACAACGAACTTACGCCTGCCGACCTGTTCCGGACCCGCTGCGGCGCGTTTTTGCTGGAGCTCGCCGAAGACACGGAAGCCGTGGGGACGCCGGTGGGGACGATCACGGCGGACGAGACCTTTACCCACGGTGAAGAAACCGTAACGCTGGCCAAAGCGCAAACAGCCTATGAACAGCGGCTGGAGGGCGTTTATCCCCAGTATACGCCCGAAGTGAAAGCCGAAACGACAGAAACCTTCTCTTATCAGGCGCAAAACCGCTCCGCGCCCGCTGTGAAGGTCGCCCGTCCCAAGGTGCTGATCCCCGCGTTCCCGGGCACCAACTGCGAATACGATACCGCCAAGGTTATGCGCGACGCCGGCGCGGAAGCCGAAATTTTCGTGATCAACAACCTTTCCGCCGACGGCATCCGCCGCAGCGTGGAGGATTTCGCCAAAAAGGTGGACGGCAGCCAGATCATCTTCATTCCCGGCGGCTTTTCCGGCGGCGACGAGCCCGACGGCAGCGGTAAATTCATCACCGCGTTCTTCCGCTCCGGCGCTGTAAAAGAGGCGGTCACAAAGCTGCTCGATCAGAGGGACGGCCTGATCGCTGGCGTATGCAACGGTTTTCAGGCACTCATCAAGCTGGGGCTTGTCCCCTACGGCAAAATCATCGACACCGACGCGCACTGCCCCACGCTCACCTTCAACACCATCGGACGGCATCAGTCGATGATCGTACGCACCCGGGTCGCTTCCAACAAATCCCCGTGGCTTGCGCTCACTGAGGTGGGAGAGATCGTAAACGTGCCCATTTCCCACGGAGAGGGCCGCTTCCTGGCGGACGAGGCGCTGGTGCGGCAGCTTGCCGCCAACGGGCAGATCGCCACCCAATACGTGGATCTGCAGGGGAACGCCACCGCCGACGTGCGCTTTAACCCCAACAACTCCATCGCCGCCATCGAGGGCGTCACCTCCCCCGACGGCAGAGTTTTCGGCAAAATGGGCCACAGCGAACGCATCGGCAGCGGGCTTTATAAAAACGTCCCGGGCAATTACGACCTCAGGATGTTTGAATCCGCGGTGCGGTATTTCTCAAAATAAAACAAAAAACGAAAAAACATACAGTAAAGCCCCGGCGGCAGTTCCATTCTGCACAGCCGGGGCTTTTTCATGCGGGATTGAAATCGGGATACAATTATTGAGCAGCCTGAGCGTCCGGTTCGGCGGCTTCGGTTTCCGGTCCTTCCGGCGCTTTCTTCTGCCGATCGGCATAAAACCGTTTCCATAGGAAGTCGGTCCCGTCGCAGCAGACGGTCAGCCCCCAGGCAGCCAGCGGGAGCATCAGCATAAAATACGGCAGGATATACTGGCTCTTTCCTTCCGCAAGCAGGTGGAAAAGCATACCGCCCAGCACCGTCAGCGGCAGGATCAGCGCGGCGTCATCTCTTCGGCGCAGCATCAGATACAGCGCCGCAAGCACGCCGACGAAAACCAACTGGGAATAAACGTCCATATACCGCCGTACAGAGGCTTCGCCGTCGCCGCAGACCCATGCGGCGATCGCCCGCTTTTCGCCGTACTCGCCCCGGACCTTATTGTTCCAGATGCTCTGATAGGTGGTCTCGTTGAACTGCGAAACGTATTTTCGGTAGAAAAAATCCCGGGCGTATTGCGGGTGCGACGCGAAAAAGGAGATCTGCTCTGCAATCACCTGCTTCGAATACTCCGATAAAGCGTCGCCATCGAAATCCATCTCCGCATACGTTTCATTGGAAGCCGTCCATGAATGCCAGCCCGGCGCCCGGGGACTTTCGCTCAGCCCCATGGCAAACCACGCGATATAGGGCATTCCGGGCTCCCGCGGGATCCCGCTGCGGCGCTCGTACATCACGCGCACCGCCGGAGAAAACGTCAGCCCGCAGAAAACCAGCGCCAGCATCACGGCGATATCCCGGATATACTGCCTGCGTCTGCGCAGGCGGAGCGCAGCCACGATCAGCAGCGCAATCAGTACGATCAGATTGTTGCTTTTGACTACCGCGGCGAAGCCGATGCAAAGCGCCGAAAGAAAACCGAATCCGATTTTGTTTCTCTTGAACCACAGCGTCTGGAACACGATCGCCCAGACGGCAAAACAAACGCCGGGGATGATCCCGTAGGCAAACGTGCAGGTCAGAAGCGGCTGCGCGCAGAACAGGAGCAGCAGAAATGTAAGATGGGAAACGCGCTTATCCTCAAAGAACAGCTCCGTCAGCAGCAGGATGCCAACGTATGCAAGCGCAAGAAAACAGACGTTTGCGGCTTCGAGCACCAGAAGCGTGGACGGTACGCCGTTCACCATGATCGCCGCCCGCAGGATCAGTTCACACAGCCAGATGTATCCCAGCTGATACGGATATATCTTCAGATATTCCCCCGCCAGCTCCGAGAAATCATTCTGCGCGAACGCCAGCGCAGCATCGGTGACGCAGGCGGAATCGTGGGTGGGCTTCACCTGCGACGAATAAACCCACATGATCCCCACGGCAACCGTAACGACGGAGAGGATCACCGCCTTGTGCCAGAACTTCAGCTTCGACACCGCAGGCAGCAGCAGGCGGCAGGCAACGATACTCACCGCGAGGAATATGACGTTGGCAAGAAAAGAATCGCTGTAATATACCACGCTTTCGTCGGACTCAAAAATACGGATCACGGTGCTGTCGACGCCCTCGCCCTCGTTCACGATCTCCATACCGGTGGTAAACAAAAAAGCGGTAAGGGTAAGGATCAGCATCAGCAGCCCGGTCAGCAGACAGATCCCGCCGCCTGCCAGCGACTCGACCGTAACCTTTTTTTGCCCGAGACGTTTTTTCATTCTGTTTTCCCCTCTGCTTTCATAAATTCCGTGTGCGCTGTTTTACCATGTGTTTTCGTTATTGTAACACACCTTATCAAAAATAGCAATGCCCCGATCTGGCAGAAAAACCGCGGTCGGGGCATTCCCTATAACAAGAAAGGAGTGTGGGATATCAATAGTGGTTCCGTTTTTTTCGGGAAGGCGCTTTCACCTTTTTCGTCAGTGCGCGCCCTTCAGCTTCCCGGTTTCCATCACATACATTTTCCCGGCGGGGATCTCCGTGCCGGTACCGTTGGGAAGAATCAAAAGCAGATCGTTTTTCGTTTTGTTGGAGATCACGTCGGTGACGTTGTCACAGTAGACCACCGGATAATCTCCTTCTTCCAGCACGACGTTCGCGTTCCTGCCGGAAACATAAAGCTTATCGGCGCCGCCCCTGAGAGTGACATTCAGGTCGCCGCCGCAGACAAACACGGTCTCGGCGTGACCGTTGAGGGTGCAGCCGTTTTCATTTGCCTGCCGGATGGTCACCTTCCCCACCGAAGCATCCACCGTTACGTCGGCGTTCGGTGCGTCAAAGATGAAATCACGGTTGGAATAGTCGCCTTCCGGCACCGTTACCGTGCCCGTCGCCTCCTTATCCTCCAGGCGGATCAGACGGTTGTTTGCGTCAGCCAGCGCCACCTGCATGCCGTTCTGATTGGTCACACGGCGCGGGACGGCGGCTCCGCTTTCTTCCGACAGGATCTTCATTTCACCAAGCGCCGCGGAAAGATCCGAAGCGATTTTATTCGCGACGGAGTATTCCTCGGCGGAGGGATCGGGGGGGCCGGGAACCGGCGGTTTTTTTCTGCAGGCCGATAAAGCCATCGTCACTGTAAGAACACAGCAGACGGGAAGCACGATTTTCAGCAGTTTCATTCAGGATCATCCTTCAAACAATAATCTTTTTCATTCAAAAAACCGTTGCTGTTTCCGGAAACCGGAACGCTTATTCCTCCACCGGATAATGGAATTCATAGGCGGAAGCCTCGATCACGGTAAACGAAACCTTAAAACTGTCGTAATCCGCAAGGGATCCCCGGCCGATCACGTCGGCGGTCACCGTCATGTGCTTTTCAAACGTTACGCCGGTCAGCCGGTTGGATTCCAGATCGACCTCGCATTTCGCGAAACTGTCGGTATACTCTAAAGTATAATCCCGAACCTGTAAATAATCTTTAACCGCGTCAAATTCCGATAGGATCTCGGTTTTATCGCGGGGCGCGCCGAAAACCGCCTCGATATCCGCCGTGTCGATGGGCTTACGCTCGGTAACGGCGTCCACGCTGTTGCCGTCTTCATCGGTATAGGCCTCGCTCACCACTGTCTCGGTATAAAAACGGTAAGTCATTTCCAGCAGATTATCCGAAATGAACGTGCGCGTAATGATATCGCCGTTTTCATCGCTCTGCTCGTTGCCCTTTTCGTCGGTCACCGCTTCCCTTCCTTCGTTGCGGTGCGCCTCGATCTCGGCGCCGTGAGGATCGCGCAGATTCGCCAGCATCGAACTTCCGGCTTCGGCAGCCGTAAGCGTTTTGCTTTCGCTGCCCGGAGAATCCTGCATGATCAGCGCGGTGAACTGCCCCGCCGCGGCGTCCAGCAACGCGGGATCCTTCCCGGCGGCCCCGGAAACAGAAGCGTCCTTCACCTGAAAGCTTACGCTGCTGTCCACCTTTTCGCAGGCGCTCAGCGACTCGGTAAGCGCTGTGTCGTACACACCGGCCAGCGACTGCTCATCCGGCGTGTCTAAAATGGTTATCTGCTTCGCTTTTTCCGCGTTTTCCCGCATACTCTTAAAAATGGTGCAGGAAGAAAGCGCGAGAACAAGGCACACGCAAAGTATTACGGATATTCCTTTTCGCAGAATGTTATTCACAGAAAAAACCCCTTTCGGTATAACTGTATTTTACAGCGGAACGGATTCCTTTTATGCGTCGTAGGCTTCTTTCAGCCCCTGCTCGTCGAAGAGATAGGCGGTTTTCAGCGCCAGCTCCAGCGTTTTTTCAATGGTCTTGGGCTCCATGATATCCACTTTATCGTCGCGGGTGTGATAATAACGGGGCGGGCCGGGGTTCATGGCGCAGAAACCGACGGCGGGGACGCCGCCCTGCGTCATGGCGGCGGCGTCGGTGGCGCCGGCAAAGAGCACGGCGTATTTCAGATCCAGCTCGCATTCCTTTCCGGCGGCTTTTACCAGCGCGCAGGCGGCGGGGCTCTGTTTGACTGTTCCCGTCATATCCTTATAATAAATCGCCATCTCGTCGTAATCCTTGATGGTATCAAGCCCCACAAACACGGTTTCCACGCTCTTGTCGGTAAACTCCGGATGCTGCTTCACAGCGGCCTTGGCGCCGCGCAGGCCTGATTCTTCCGCGCCGGAGAACATCACAACCAACTCGGTATTCTCAAACCGCAGATCATTGTCGCCCATGAATTTCATCACGGCGGCGGCGGTCATGCAGCCGGAAAGATTGTCGTTTGCGCCTTCCACGCAAACCTTATAGTTCATAAAGAAGATCAGCAGGAAATGGCCCGGAACGAAAGCGCAGCCGGCATACGTCAGCACGGAAACTACCGTGGGGCTGAGATCGGGCTTGGCCAGAACAAGCACGGAAACGACAATCTGATATATAAGCCCCAGAAGACCGTATGCAAAGGTAAAATAAAGGAAGCCGGCGCCGCCCACGCGGGTGGGCATCCATTCGATGGAGGAATCCGCATGACCCGCCAAAATGATGCGGCGCTTTGTTTCCCCCGCAGGCTTGCGAACGCAGTAGACGTTATGGGAGGTCGCCTTTTTATAGAACGGATCGGTAAACTCCTTGTAGAACAAAAACTCAAAGAGCATGATGAGGATGATGAGCCCCGAAAACGCCAGCGACGCGACGGGGCCGTAGGGGATCTCTTTTGCGAAGAATAAATTCACGATATTGCACGCGGTGGCGATCAGCAAAAAAATACCTGCCAACCGCAGCCAGCCCAGAAATGCCCGGGGGGACAGACGGAAGCTGTCTTCCATGGTGGCGTCGGCAGCGTCTCCCACCTGCTCCGCCATAAACTTCTGCGCGTTGTATTCCGCCTCGCTCCCCGCTTCCCGGGGACCGAACTGGGCGCAGGTCTTCTTTACAGTGCGAACCGCAAAATTGGTATACATTCTGAGCGTGGGATAAAAGTTTTTCACGCTGTCCTGTGCTTTCATAGCCTGATTCCGTTTCGGCGCGGCGTTGCTTTGTTCTGCCCGGCGGATCCCCGGAGAGCGCGACCGCGCGCCGATCCTTTCTGATGAAGTTTTTGCCATCGGAACGATGCCGATATAGTTAATTATTATATTACCATAGGAAGAATAAAAAAGCAAGCATTGAGCACAAATAAAAAAACAGCGAAAAAAATAGAAATCAGTTGTTTAAATCCTGCAGCCGCAGTGATATAATGAGAACGATAAAATCAAAAAAGCAAAAGAGAGGCAAAGAGGACATGCTGAAGGATTTTTCAAAAATGAAATTCGATATACTGATCCAGGCAGGGCAATCCAATGCCGAGGGCACGGGCTTCGGCCCCGCGCCGGAACCGTATCAGCCCTGCGACCGGGTCTGGTACATGAACCGGAATTTCACCGTTACGACGGCGGCGGAAACGGTGCTGGAGAATGAGACCAGGGGCGATTTTTCACTTTCGTTCGCAAGGGCGTACCTGAACAACGGCCTTCTGGAAGAAGGACGCGACCTGCTGATCCTGCGCAGCGCCGTCGGCGGCACCGGATTTCTGGATCATCACTGGGGGCTCGCGGACGATCACTTTTTAACGATGACGGAAATGATAAATACCGCGCTGGCGCTGAACAGCGAGAACCGCCTGATCGCCATGCTGTGGCATCAGGGGGAAACGGACGCCTGCTGTAACGCCTCATACGACGTGCACTACGGACACCTGAACGGATTGCTGCAGGCGGTGACAGCGCGCTTTGACGCCCCCGCGCTGCCCTTTATTGCCGGGGATTTCGTGCAGCAGTGGAAAGAGGAAAACCCCGCC
>CACZOP010000070.1 GCA_902782845.1 Oscillospiraceae bacterium
TCTCGTTCCTGCCGCGACGGATCGATTCGCCGCGCCGTCCCGTAGTGTTTTACCCAGGCCGGCAGAGATCCGTCCCGAACGGTTTTGCCGTCGCGCCGGACAGCAAAACCGGAATAAAAAAACCGCCAAGCCTGTTCTGTCTTCATTGTCCTTCCTTCCGAAATACACCCGACTCGACGTAAGCTGAAATCTGTTTTTCCCCTGATTTAAGAATTATTTTATCATTTTTTCTTAACAAAAACAATACAAACGCCGCGCATTCTTACTGTCTGCCGACAAAAAAACAAGTCGACTACCGATAAATTTTCAGATTACCTGTTTTCTTCTTTTTGTCCGTATGTTATAATAGAGCCACCAGAAGAACCTCCCGATCGGAGAAAACAGATACGGAGAACACAAAAAACGGAGGGTCCCATAATGAAAAAATTCAATCGTCCGACAGCCGTTCTGCTTGCCCTGTGCCTTGTTTCGGGGCTGCTCCCATTCCGGTCGCCTGCCGCGTCCGCGCCGCTCCGGCTGACAGTGGCGGCGGACACGCATTTTCAGTGCGCGGCGGATCTCGGCGCATTTTCCGACGACTATACGGCGCATCTGCTGGAGCCCGATCTCTACGGCTACGCTTCCACGCAGGGTCAGATGCCGTATGAATCCGAGGCGATCCTGGCCGGGATGCTGGCGGAATTTGAGGCTTCCGATTCCGGCATCCTGCTGATCGCCGGGGATCTGACCTGCGGAAAACGGAATTCACACCTCGCGTTTGCGGAGCATCTCCGCCAAACGGAGCAGAACAGCGGCAAGCGGATCTTTGTGATCAACGGCAACCACGACTGCGCCGCCGAAAACGGCGGAACGGGGATTTCGATGGAGGAATTCCGCGAGATCTACGCCGATTTCGGATATACGGAGGCCGTCGCCCGGCACGAGTCCTCCGCTTCCTATGCCGTCGATCTGAACGACAGCTACCGTTTGCTGGCGATCGACTCCTGCATCTACGGCGAGGACGAAGGCAAAATCAACAGCTCCGTTATGCGTTGGATCAGACAGCAGACCGCCGAGGCGGAAAAGAGCGGGAAAACGCTCATCGCGATGATGCACCACAGCCTCCTGCCGCACTACGAGCTGCAGCCGATGATCGATCTCTGGCAGGCGTATGCAGGGTGGTTCGCGGATCACGGGATCCGGACGGTGCTGACCGGGCATATCCACGCAAACGACATTTCCTCCACGGCTTCCGACTGCGGGAACACGCTGTACGATATCCAGACCGGTTCGCTGATCGCCTCTCCCAACACCTACCGCGAGCTGACCTGTGCGGAGGATTCCGTTAAAGTTGAAAGCCGGTTTATAAAACAGATCGACGGTTCGCTCCTTCCCGAAATGCTGACAGAGGCGCAGCGCGGTCTGCTGGCGGCGGATTTTCCGGCTTACGCAAAAGAATATTTCGTGACCGGCGTGGGCAAATGGCTGAACCGCAACGTGGGCTCCGTCAACCGGCTGGCGCGCTGGTTCAGACTGAAGGAAGGGACAAAAGCCTATGCCGCCGCCGAAAAGCTGACGGGCACCCTCGGCAACGCGGTGGGGCAGGATATCTACGGCCCGGAAAACAGTATCGAGGCGGCGCTGGCAGCCTTCGGCGCGGCGATCCCGCAAAGCGAATACAGAAAACCTTACGAAGTCGCGGCAAAGCTGATGTACGGCTTCTTCCACGGAGACGAGCGGACCGTAAGCGACGAAGTGGATATGACGCTGCTGCTGAAATGCCTCGAGGGCGCGATTCTTACCGCCGCGCGGGATCTGCCGGACAAAGATGCGCTCGGCGCGCTCTGTTTCCAGCTGACCGGCAGGCCGCTTTCCTCCTCCGCCCTGCGGGAAACCGCCGAAAAACTGGCGCTCGCCCTGCTGGAGACGCTGGCGGCCGGCATCACGGACGACTACAGCGAACCGGCGGACCTGAACGTGACGCTGCGGTTTTCGGCGGCGGGAGAAACGGTCCCGCTGCACGCTCTGATCCGTTTTATCCGGCTGGTCCTCGGCTTCGTGAAACGGGCTTTCGGCGGCAAGTTCTGACGCAATCCCCGGGCCGACGGTAGCCCTGCGCCCCTCCGACAGGGTCGTTTCCGGGCAGAAAAGCTTCCGCCGATAACAACAACAGAAAAACAGGCTTTGATTCAATATGATTATCAGATTTTTAACACAAAACGACGTTATCGAACACAACAAGGTATCCTCGCAGGCGTTTGTTTATTCCTGCGATATCCATGATCCCGCGTCCACGCTTCCCTGTGAAAAAATGCTCGGCGCGTTCGACAACGACAACAAAACGCTTTTTGCGGATCTGGAGATCCATGAAAAAAAATGCAATTACGACGGCGGCGTGCTGACCTGCGCGGCCGTCGGCGGCGTTGCGGCAAAGCCCGAGCACAGAGGCAAGGGCGCGGTAAAAGCGCTGTTCCGGCATCTTTTCAACGAAACCGGATATGATATCAGCGTTCTCTATCCGTTTTCCGAAGAATACTACAGAAAACTCGGTTATGAACGGGTCGGGAACGCCGTCAGCGCAACGGTGCCGTTCCGTGCGCTTGCGGACTTCAAACGGAACCAGGACGCGACGCTTTATGAAGGGAACGACGCAGAACGGCTGCTTAAGGTCTACAACCGCTGCGCCGAACGCTATAACCTGAGCTTTGTGCGGGAGACCGCCGAAGAGTTTTCCGATCGGCCCTATCTGTCGCAAAGCTATACGTATCTCTGGGAAAACAGATCGCTGGCAACGATCTCCGTAGACAGAGCAAAAAGCACGGTGTTTGTGAAAGAGCTCTGGTTCGACTCGTGCGAATCCCTGTGCGGGATCGTCGGCTTTCTGCGGAATTTCGAAGCAAACCAGAATACGGTGTGCTTCCAGAATCTTCCGGAGGGCTCTCCGTTGCTGCGTTTTATAAAGGATACCCGGAAATGCGAGATCACCCTGCACAACGTCGGCGCGGCAAGGATCCTGAACGTGGAAGCCGTGCTGCGGGCGCACCGATACCCGGTCCGGGACGGAAGCTTTACCATGCGGGTCGGCAGCGAAAGCTTCCGGGCGTCGTTTTCGGAAAACGGCGTTGAAATCGCCCGCACGGGCGTTCGGGAGCCCGACGTAAGCATGGATATCGGCGCGGCCTCCCGGATCCTGCTGTGCGGTCTCACGGATGCGGAATACATGCCGGAGCTTACGGTCCGGAATCCGGATTCCTGTTTCTTCCGGCTCTTCCCGCCAAAAACGTCCTTTTTCACAGATAGTCTGTAAGCCGCAGGCTTGTAACATAAAAACAAAAAGAGGTAATTCATTATGCTTAACATCTTCGGTTCGGTTTCCACTTTCTTTGTCGGAACCCTTTCAAAGCTGCTCGCGCTGCTCGTGCTGATCCTTCCCATGCTGCCGCCGGTGCCGTGCCGGATCTCTTCGCCGGATCGCATCCACTTTCTGAACGTAGAATCCGGCGACGCGATCCTTCTGGAAAGCGACGGCCATTTCGCCATGGTGGACGCGGGCGAGGATTCCGACAACCCGCGCGGTTTTGACTGGCTCTCTTTCAGCGGTCACGAAAAAGAGGTGCTCGCCTATCTGAAAAAACACGCCGCGGACATAAACGGAAAAGTGCATCTGGATTTCGTCCTCGGCACGCACGCGCATTCGGATCATATCGGCGGCTTCGATACGATCATTCTTGACCCGGACGTTACCGTGGACCGCGCTTATCTGAAAGAATACGACAGCAGCAAGATCCGCGATTATGAGATCGAGCAATGGGACAACCAGGAGGTGTTCGACCAGATGGTGGGCGCCCTCCGGGCACGGAACGTGCCGATCGTTTTCAACCCGGACGAAACGCCGTTCACCTTCGGCAACTTCACCATTACGCTTTTTAATACGGACGACCCGGAGAATCCGGATAAAGTGGGCGAAAACGACCGGTCGCTCGGCGTGCTGCTGGAAAAGGACGGGACGCGCGTCTTCCTTGCCGGAGATATGGACGACTCTACCGGGGATGAAACGCGCCTTGCGCCGGAGATCGGAGAGGTCGATCTGCTGAAGCTCGGGCATCACGGCTACAACGGATCGAGCACGGAAGGATTCATCGAAACGCTGCGCCCGAAGGCCTGCGTCGTTACAAACGGCAGGGATCTTGACCTGCGGGAGAAACTCGCGATGATCATAAAAACCTGCGGACATAAACGTATTTATGTGACCGGAAACGAAAAGGGCGTTCTTGCGGTGATCGGCAGCAACGGTTCCGTTACTTTTTACGGACGGATCCAAAAATAAGGAAACTTCCCCGAAATCAAAGATCGGAGCTTACATATGAAAATTATTTTTTACGGCACTTCTCACGGCGTACCGGAGCCGCACCGGCGCTGTTCTTCTTATATCCTTGAAATCAGGGGCAGCCGCTACCTGATCGACATGGGCACGAACGTCATCGAGGAACTGCGCCGCAGAGGGATCCCGATCGAAACGGTGCGGCTTGCGATCTGCACCCACCCGCACGGCGACCATACCGACGGTATCATCCAGTTTGCGGACCTTGTGAACTGGTATTTCAAAAAAGCGGATCCGGAGATCCTGCTGCCGGACGAAAGACTGCCGGCGGCGCTGAAAACGTGGCTGACGCTCAACGACAACGGAAAACCGCCGCGGGAGGACCTGCGGATCGGCGCGTTCGGAGCGGGCGTCGCGTATGAGGACGAGAACCTGCGGCTGACGGCGATCCCGACGCAGCACTGTGTGAATTCCTACGCGTTCCTGATCGAGGCGGAGGGCAAACGACTGCTGTTCACCGGCGATCTCAGACATCCGACTGCGGATTTCCCGCAGGTCGCGTTTGAAACCGAGCTTGATCTGCTCGTCTGCGAGCTGGCGCATTTCTCTCCCGACGACTGTATCCCTGTGTTTGACAAAACAAAAGCAAAACGGATCCTGCATTCGCATATCCACGAGAACCGCTGGGCGGCGGCGCTTTTCGGACAGATAAACAAACCGCACCCATACGAATACGGCGCGGCGTTTGACGGATTGGAGCTGGAGCTCTGAAAACAGAGCGTATGTTTCCGGAACCGGCTTAACTTTTATGCGTTTCAAAACACAGCCTTAATGCTATTTATGCACGGTCGGAATAATAAAAAAAGCTTCTGCACAGAAGGATCAATTCCGTATCGCAAAACGCCCGCAGACCGGGACGCTCCCCGGACCGCGGGCATTTTTACGTTTTGCGCTTTATTGAAAACAGATATCCGTTCGACGAAACCGACGGGGAGCGGCGGATTCCCGTTTACGATAAATTTTAATACAGAATTTTGTTGTCTTTTATAACAAATGAGAAAGGCGGACTGAAAACCCGCACGGAATTCCGCCCGTGCTTTTTGGCGGGAAACGCGGAAGCACTGTTTTTCAGCGCGTCAGCACAGCGCTTCCCATGCACGTTGCAGCTGTTCCGCGATGGGCAGATGCTGCGGACATGCCGCTTCGCATGCGCCGCAGCCCACACATTTGTCCGCGCCGGTCCCGGAGATCCTGATCCGCTTCAGCCCCCAGTCGTCCGCAGGATCCACACAGTAGAGGGAGACGTTGTTCCAGACGGAGAAAATACCGGGGATATTTACACCGTTCGGGCAGGGCATACAGTACTTGCAGCCGGTGCAGCCGATCTTTGTGCGGTCGAGGTAGGCGTTTCTCACGTTCTCCATCAGTTTCA
>CACZOP010000071.1 GCA_902782845.1 Oscillospiraceae bacterium
CCACGTGGATCACCCACGCCCGCATCGCCGTGGACGCCATGAGGGCAGGCTGCCACGTGGGGATCGAGGTCGGCGGCGCCGCCAGCGTGGAGGAATGCTGGCAGATGGTCCGCGCCAGCGAAGAGACAGGCAAGTTCTGTATGCTGATGGAAAACTGCTGCTACGACCGCAAGGAAATGGCGCTTTATAAAATGGTGAAGGAAGGGCTCTTCGGCGAGATTATCCACTGTGAGGGCGGCTATCGCCACGATCTGCGGGATGAGATCGTGCTGGGCAGAGAAAACATTCACGGCAGGCTGTATAATTTTATGGACCGCAACGGCGAGCTATATCCCACCCACCAGCTCGGCCCCATCTGCAAGCTGCTCGACATAAACCGCGGCAACCGGATGGTGAGCCTCGTTTCCATGGCGAGCAAGGCCCGAGGGCTGAACGAATGGATCAAAAACAACAGAGGTGAGGAATACGACCTTTACCGCTATCCGTTCAACGAGGGCGACGTGGTAACGACGCTCATCAAATGCGCCAACGGCGAGACCATCACCCTGACCCACGACTGCTGCCTGCCGCGTCCCTACTGCCGGGATTACTGTATCCAGGGTACAAAGGGCATTTTTAAGGAGGCCACCGAACGTGAACTCCGGTTTGCCGTTGAGGGCGTTACCGAAAGCACCCACGGCTATGAAAGCTTCAACGACCGGTTGGAGGAATTTGAGCATCCGCTGTGGAACGAATACCGCAACGCGGGGGTAAAAAAAGGCCACGGCGGCATGGATTTTTTGGTGCTTTCCGCTTTCGCGGAGGCGGTGCAGCTCGACGCCGCGCCGCCCATCGACGTTTACGATACGGCGGCGATGATGGCGATTACCTGTTTGTCGGAGGATTCCGTTGCCTGCGGCGGGATGCCTGTACCGATCCCGGATTTTACCAACGGTATGTGGATCGACCGCGCGCCCTATCGCAGAGGAAAGTATTGTTTGGACGAGGTATGTTTCGATTATTTTGAGAAAACGGAGGAATCGGAATGAATTATTATATCGGCATCGACGGCGGCGGCACCAAAACGCAGTATGCGCTCTTTGATGAAAACAAAAACATGATCTCCACGGTAAAAACCGCGGGGACCAACCACGAAAATCTGGATGGCGGCATACCTGCTGCGGCAAAGATCCTCATGGGCGGGATCAACGAGCTTTTGCTCTGCAACGCCATGCTGCAGGAAAATGTTACCTTCGTTTTAATGGCGCTGGCAGGGATGGACCATCCCTATCAGGAGGAAGCCCTTACCGAGGCGCTCAAAGATCTTGGGCTTAAAATCCCGTTTTCCGTATGCAACGACGGTTTCATTATCGTAAAAGCGGGCAGCAAACACAGGGCCGCCATCGGTTATAACTGCGGTACCGGCACCTGCTGCGATTCCATCGACGACAACGGCAGGCTTCTGCAGGTGGGCGGCTTCGGCGACCTTTCCGGCGATACCGGCGGCGGTCTCTGGATCGCGGCGGAGGTGTTCCGCATGGCGTTCGACGATATCTGCCTCGGCGTCCGCCCCACGCTCTGCACCAAGCTGCTGAGCCGGAAGCTGGGCGTCCGCGCCGACCGGGAGGGGCTGCTCTCCCTTGTGCCCCGGCTGGAAGAGGCGCACGACCCCACCGTACGGGATCTGATCGACGTGTATTTCGACGCGATCAACGCGGATGATCCCGCGGCGCTTGCCTCCATGGAAAAAATGGCGCAGCGGGGCGCGGAATATATCAACGCCCATTTCGTCAACGGCAGCTTCTCCGCCGAAACGGTGGACGTGGTGCTTTCGGGATCCATCCATATCAAGCTCCCGTCGGACCGGTATATCGCCCTGCTTGCCGAAAAGGCGCAGGCGCTTACCGGCAGAAAACTGAATTTCATCAAGCTCACCGTCCCGCCCGTTACCGGATGCATCAACTGGATGCTGGAAGAAAAAGCGTGACCATGCAAAAAAACGGCAGAAGGGAAGAAACCATATGAAAGAAATCAACGTAACCGTGATCGGTTCCGGCAGCACCTATTGCCCGGAGCTGGTGGACGGATTCCTGAAAAGGCAGGAAAGTCTGAAACTGCGCCGCCTTGTTTTAATGGATATCGACGACCGAAAGCGCAACATCGTGGGGAGCCTTTGTGAGCGCATGATCCGCGCTGCTGGGCTCGAGACCGAAGTTATCTTAACCGACGATCTTGACGCGTCTCTCGAAGGCGCGGATTTTGTCGTAACGCAGATCAGGGTGGGGAAGCTGCCCGCCCGTTATCTTGACGAGAGCATCCCCGTAAAATACGACCTCATCGGGCAGGAGACCACCGGCATCGGCGGCTTTTTCAAGGCGCTGCGTACCATCCCCGTGATCGGGCATATCTGCGAACGGATCGAAGCCATCTGTCCCGACGCATGGCTCATCAATTTCACCAATCCCTCCGGCATCGTCACCGACTTCGTGCTGAACCACACAAATGTGAAATGCATGGGGCTTTGCAACGTGCCCATCGATATGATCGATGACGTGAAGGAAAACGTGGGCGCGGACGCCGAGATCACGTATCTGGGGCTCAATCATCTGAGCTGGATCACCTCGGTACGGAAAGACGGGGAAGAACTGCTTTACAAGCTTTTTGACGAGGGGTTTGCGCCCAAGGTGATGGCGAATATCGTGGACGACGGCTTCGATGTGGAAGCCTTGCGCGCCTGCGGCGGCTGGCCCAGCTCTTACTTGCAGTATTATTATAACCGTGAGGCGAAGCTGAACCATCTGAAAGAGGATAAAAAGACCCGGGCGCAGGTCTGCATGGAGATCGAGGAGCAGCTCCTGAAAATGTATCGGGATGAGGAGCTTTGCGTAAAGCCCGCGCTGCTCGATAAACGCGGCGGCCACAAATACAGCCTTGCCGCCTGTTCGCTGATCGATTCCATTGCCAACGACAAAAACGACGTGCACGTGGTGAATATCCTCAATAACGGGACGCTCCCCTTTATGAAGGACGACGACGTGGTGGAGATCGCCGCAGTCATCGGCGCCGACGGTGCGAAGCCCGTGCCCGTGCGCCCCACGTGGAACCGCCATATCGAGGGGCTCATGACCGTTGTGAAGGCATACGAAAAGTATACGGTGGAAGCGGCGGTTTCGGGCGATGACAGGGCGGCGTACAACGCCATGATGCTGCATCCGCTGATCGGCGACTTCGCAAAATCCCGCGCCTGCTATGAAGAAATGAAGGACGCGCACAGAGAGTATCTGCCGCAGTTCCTGAAATAAACAACAAAAACGAAATGCCGACGCTCTGTCGGCATTTTTGCTGAAAGACAGAATCCGACAGGAGGTTCCCATGGAGCATTATACAATAAAAACAAAGAAATCGCCGCAGGTACAGCGGACTGCGTTCACTCACGATCAACTGGCGGCGTCGGATACGGTCACGGCGTCCGCGCTTACGTCGCAGGGGACGCTCGTGATCGGCACCGATAAGGGCGCGCTTTTCCGCCACAGTCTGAACGGCGAGGACCGATTCTGCAAAATATCCGGCGTCGACGCGCTTGTTACCGCCATGTGCGCCGGAGCCGACGGCTGCGTGTTCGTTGCATCCGACAGCGGCGTTTACGTGCTCTCTCCCGAGCTGACGGTCAGATCCTTCCAGCTGCTGGAAGAAAACGCCGTGGATATGATCTGCGCGCCCGACGGCAGCGTTTACCTGCTTACCCCGGCGATGCTTTATTTGTTTGACGGTGAACGGTTTACTCCTCAGCAGGCAGTGGATTTCGGCACCGCCTCGGCGATCGCCGTGAATCCCGCGGGGGAGGTGTTTGTCACCTGCGGCGCGTCCATCATGAAGCGTTTCGGCAAGCGTCTGCGCTGGGGCAATATGATGCGCGGCATGACCGGAATTCCCGAAGCACAGTTTACGGCGCTGAAGTCCGACGGGATCGGTACGCTTTGGGTCGGTTGTGAGGACGGTCTGCATCTGTTTGACGGCAAAAGCGAGTGGCTCGGGCCGGAGAATTTTGATTTCTTCCCGCAGTGCCGGATCAACACCGTCGATTTCGGCAAAAACGGCGCGGTATATCTGGGCACCGACGTTGGCCTCTATATTGTTAACGGGGAAAAAACGCGGTTTTACGGCAAGGGCAGATACTTATGCGGTGAAAAAGTGTATACCGTGCAGGTCTGCGACGACGAAAACGCCGTATGGGTTGGCACCGACGGCGGCATCTGCAGGCTGGAATTCGTTCCGTATTCCCTTTCCGAAAAAGAAGCGCACTACGATTCTCTGACTGCGTATTTTCTGCGGGAAGGCTATTTTACCGGTCGATGGGGGACCGAAAACGGCGACATTACCACCGGTCAGGTGGCCATTACCGACAACGACGGTCTTTGGAGCGCCGTATTCGCGGCGTCGCAGTGTCTGAAATACGCGGTCACCAAAAAAGAAGAAGCGAAAGAGAACGCCCGCGCGACGGTGAACGCTTTGATGAAGCTGCATTATGTTACCGGAATCCCCGGTTTCCCCGCCCGCGCATATCGCAGACCAGGGGAAGACAGCTTCGGCGACGGCGATCCCGAATGGCATCTGACGTCTGATGAGACCGGCCCGCTGGAATGGAAGGGCGATACTTCCAGCGACGAGCTGACCGGGCATTTTTACGCGATGAGCTGGTATTACGATCTTTGCGCCGATCTCAGGGAAAAAGAAGAGATCGCCCGCCTGCTCAAGGCCACGGTCGATCATCTGCTTGCCCATGGATATACACTCTGCGATACCGACGGCCTGCCCACCACGTGGGCGCATTTCGGTCCTTCGGAATTAAACGGAGACGACACGTGGTGCTGGGAAAAGGGCATCAATTCGCTGGAGCTGCTCACGTTCCTTTGTATCGTTTACCGCATGACCGGCGACGAACGGTATCTGGCGGAGGAACGCAGACTGGCAGGCGAAGCGCACTACGCCATGAATCTGACCCTTTATAAAAAATATGACGCCCATTCCTGCCATATCGACGATTTGCTGGGGTTTTACAATATCACCCATCTGCTGCGTCTCGAAAGGGACGAGGCGTTGCTGCGCTACGTAAAACTCGCGCTGCGGCGGCATTATGAATATGAACGGATCGAGCATACGCCCTATTATCATTTTGTCACCGCATGGGCGCTGGGCGGCCACGCGGCGCTGGATGAAGCGGTGGAATCTCTGGAGGAATATCCGTTGGACGTGCGCAAATATCCTATGCGCAATTCCGTCAGACCGGACGTGACATGGGAGCCGGACGTTTCGCTCTACGGCGAGGACCCGCATCTGAAAAACGCGCTGCCTTATAGCGAGCGTCCCTTCGGAAAAATGTGCTACAACGCGTTTCAGGCGGACGAAGGGGGCGATGGCAGCAGCTTCTGTGATCCGGCGGCCTGGCTTCTTGCTTATTGGTTCGGCCGCTATGCCGGGCTGATAGACTGAAAACAGAATTCAGTATAAC
>CACZOP010000072.1 GCA_902782845.1 Oscillospiraceae bacterium
ACGGGGAAGAGGATCATCAGCCCCGCGATATTGATGAGGATGGAGGCAAGGGCGATATAGGGGTGCTTATTCTTATTGATGAGCACGCCGATGGGGATGGCGGTGAGCATAGCAAGCACCAGCGGCACCGCCTCGATAATGCCCATCATATCCGCCGTGTAACCGAGATAATAGATGATGTAGTTGCCGATGTAGGCAAAATAGACGTTGAAGCCGATAAAGAAGATCGCGACGCCGATATTCACCCACACAAGCTCCTTGAGTTGGAAGAACTTTTTGAAATTGAAGACGCTGACAAACTGCTTCCAGAAGCTGCCGCGCACCGACGGCGTCACGTCGTCTTTTTTATTCAGCGAGAACATGGAAATCAGGCCGAAAACGATGACGAACACGCCCATCACCACAAAGAGCAGCATATAGTTATCGTTTTTGCCCACCAGCATGCCGCCCACCACGGTGCCGAGAATGGTGCCGAGCACCGGCTGCGTGGCCAGCGCCCCGCCGATACCGCCCCGGTTGGAATCGGTCATGATATCGTTGGTCCAGGTGTTGAAGCCCGCGTCGTTGCCCATGGAGCCGAAAAAGCTCATCACGGTATCCGCCAGCACAACGCTCACCGCCAGCAGCAGATAGAGATCCTTGCTGATGAACTGCGTAAGCCCGAAAGCGATGGTGAAAATACCCCAGAGAATGTAGCCCCAGGAAATAAACGTGCGGCGTTTGCCCGTGCGGTCCGCCCACGTGCCGAAGAAGAACGTGGCGAAGGTGGTGGCGGCTGCCGAACAGATGAGCATACCCGTGATGATGGACGGATCCTTACCGATTTTGGCGTAGACAAAGGTGTTGAACCACTGGTTCTCCATGTTCCAACAGATCTGCCCGGCCAGCCCCAGTCCCCAGATCAGGAGCCACGTGCGGAAGCCGGTCTTGATTTTTCCGTTTGTATTATTCTTCATAAATCGATCTCCCATGTTAATCATTATTTTATTGAGAACAAATCTTACTCTTGCGATTCAAGTTCTGTGCGATCCTGTCGCAGGCGTCCATCAGCGCCTGATCCTGCGCCGCAGTGGAGAAGCCACGCCCGGCGAACCGCTTTTCGTAGAGCAGACGCGTCTGCACCGCGCTCTCAGCATCCGCCTCCGCCAGCAGCTCCCACGCGTACTTCGCCCGGAGTTGGGCAGGAGAGGGCCGCATCCGCAGCACGGCCTTGCGCCGTTCCCGTGGGAAAGAAACTTCGATCGCCTCTTTCGTTGCGCCGGTGGCGGCCATGCAGAGGACAAGATCCGTCAGCACCTGTGCTTTAAGCGCCGTTTGCAGCGCGCTTTCCGGCGCAGCCAGCCGCATACCGAGCTCCACGGCTTCTTCAAAAGCGCCCAGTGCCAGCAAACGGGCAAACATCGCCGCGGCGTTGCAAGCCACGCAGGGATCGTCCGGCACAGCCACAGACGCGTGGAACCATTCCTCCGGCATCTCGGACACGGTCTCCCCTTTATAATACGCCGCCGAGATCCGCATCGTATCCGTATGCAGCGCTGCGGAATACGCCGACCTGCAAAGGTTCCTGAGCTGCTCGACATCCCCGGGTATCCCGCGAACAAATCCGGAGGCCTCGTTGTTGATCCAGGCGATATAAAAGCTCTGCATAGCTGAAACCAGCAGAATGCCGCTCCATGCCATGGAATTGAAAACGAAGTACAGCACCAAAAACACAGCGCCCAAAATGCCGTTCATCATAATTCCGCCGAGATACATCGGCGCAAAGGAAATATCCGTCGGCTCGTTCTGCGGCGGTTCCAGCGCGACAAAGCCGTTCAGTCGCAGGCCGTGGTAAGAACAGCGCAAACGCCCGTTCTCTTTTTTCATCCCGAAGCCGCAGACCATGATGTACACCGGCCGGAAGCCCGCTTTTTTCCCAAGCAGGACGTGTCCCGCCTCATGGGCCCCGACGTTCAGTGCGGTGACCAGCAGATAAATGAGGACCTCCCCGGCAAAGACCGCGAGCGGGGGCCACCAGTCACCATCCCACGCGAGCCGTTTCTCCACAGAAAAGATGAGCCCCGCGATCACGGCGAAATAGACAAGCCGGATCAGAAAGACAAGCAGCGCTGCGCCGCGTTTTTTCCCTGACACTTTTTCGCGTTGTTTGGTCTTTTGGAAGAAGAAGGAAGGAAGATGCTTCTTCCGGGAGATCCGGAACGCAAGGGACCATATGACCCAGACCGCTGCTGCGATCAACACAGCTTCCAATACAGAATAGATCCGGACTGAACTCACATCAGATTCGGTTCCCGGTCCGACAGAAGAAAAAGCGAGGGGATCGACGATCAGACGTTTGCCTCTCAAAAACAGTTGTTCATTGCATTCAAACGGATAATTGAGAAAGCAGGTATTGGTAACAGCAAGGATTTGCCCGGTTTCATCGAGATACGCGACACGAACCCTGGTAAACTCATACCCGGAATAAAAGCTCCAGTCGGCAGAATCCGTGACAGGATCGGAAAGCTTCTGCCTGGGAGCTTCCGCCCAGGGACAACGGAAGGTATAACTGAGCAAACCGAAATGATGATACCGGGCGATCTCACTGTTTTCCGGAATTCCCAGTTTAGATCCATTATAAACTGTTGTTTCCATTTCCGACGCAGGAACCAGCAGATCGAGATATACCGCCCCCGGGGGGACCAAATCATAATCCACATCTATCCAAATCCCGTATGGATGTTCCGTAGCTGATGAAACCAACGGAAAGACAAAAAACATTGCGATACACAACAGAAAAACGACGACTTTTGAAACACAGGATCTCATAAAATGATTTCCTTCACTTTTTTATTCATTCTATCGCACTTTCTGTTGGAGTGCAATGCTTTTGGCGGGATTTCGGCAAAACGCACAGAAAAGCAGGCGCAAAAATAGACAAAAAGGCAGAAAAAAACACGCACCGGCAACCGATGCGTGCATTTGCTTTGATTTGCCGCGAAAAGCAGGTCTTACTTCTCGATCAGCTCAATGATTCCCATTTCGGCAGCGTCGCCGCGACGGGGACCGGTTTTGATAATCCGGCAATAACCGCCGTTCACATCCTTGTACTTGGGTGCGATCTCGGTAAAGAGCTTGTTCACAACGGCTTCCTTGGTGATATACGCCAACGCCTGCCGTCTGTTATGCAGAGTATCCTCCTTGGCAAGGGTGATCATTTTTTCTGTCATAGCGCGAACTTCTTTGGCTCTCGTAACGGTGGTCTCAATCTTGCCGTTTTCCAAAAGGAACGTTACCATCGCTCTCATCATGGCCTTGCGATGATCCGTAGCTCTGCCGAGCTTTCTGGTTCCTGGCATCTAAAATCACTCCTTCATCGTAAAAAGGTTATTGGGTGGAAGATCATTCGTCTTCCTGCCGAAGCGTAAGACCGATCCCGGCCAGTTTCTGGATGACTTCGTCCAGAGACTTCTTGCCCAGATTTCTTACCTTCATCATTTCGTCTTCGCTCTTTTCAATCAGGTCGCCCACCTTATGGATGTTGGCGCGCTTTAAGCAATTGAAAGAACGAACGGAAAGGTCAAGCTCCTCAACGGTCATCTCGAGTACCTGTTTGTTGGAGTTGTCGTCTTTCACGACCATAATCTCAACGCCGCCTGTTTCTTCCGACAGGTCCACGAAGAGATTGAGATGTTCGTTGAGAATCTTGGCTGCCAGCGAAACGGCGTCCTTGGCGGACATGGTTCCGTTGGTCCAAACCTCCAATGTCAGCTTGTCATAGTCGGTGATGTCGCCGACACGGGTATTCTCAACGGTGTAGTTGACCTTGTTGACAGGCGTATAGATGGAATCGATGGCGATCACGCCGATGGGCGGATTGAGCAGAGCTTTGTTGCGCTCCGCCGACACATATCCCCTGCCCACGTCAGCCGTTAATTCCATACGCACGTGGGCGTCGGGGCTGAGTGTGGCAATGTGACAATCGGGGTTCAGGATCTCCACTTCGGAATCCGTTTGAATATCGCCTGCGGTGATCTCGGTGACGTTGGTCACGTCGATATACATGGTTTTGGGACTGCCGTTGAAAATTTTAAGAATAACGCTCTTTAAGTTAAGGACGATTTCCGTAACATCCTCTTTCACACCCTCGATCGTTGTGAACTCGTGAAGCACACCGTCGATCTTCACGGAAGTGATGGCATAGCCGTTCAAAGAGGACAAAAGAACGCGGCGCAGGCTGTTGCCGATGGTGGTGCCGTAGCCTCTTTCAAGGGGCTCCAGAACGAACTTCCCGTAGGAGCCGTTGTCGTTCATATCGGCAGCAGTAATGCTGGGCTTCTCAATTCCTATCATGCAAAACCCTCCTTATTTCATTCACTTGGGCCCGAAGGCCCGCATCCGGATACTGATTATCTGGAATAAAGCTCAACGATGAGGTGCTCTTCCACGGGGAAGTCCACATCTTCACGGACCGGCATTCTCAGCACGGTGCCCTTGAGCTCATTTCTGTCAAGCTGAAGCCATTCCGGAACAGTGACGAACGGAGCGTCTTCTCCTGTCAGCTTGGTAAAGAGCACGGAAGAACGGCTGCGTTCTCTCACGGCGATCACCTGCTCGGGCTTTACCTGATAAGAAGGAATGTTCACCTTTTTACCGTCGACAGTAAAGTGACCGTGAGAAACGAGCTGACGGGCCTGACGGCGGGTCTGCGCAAAGCCGAGATGATAAACCACGTTATCCAGGCGGCGCTCGCAGAGGATCAGCAGGTTGTCACCGGCCTTGCCGGGCATTCTGACCGCGCGCTCATAATAGGAGCTGAACTGTTTTTCAAGGATGCCGTATACGAATTTCACCTTCTGCTTTTCGTTAAGCTGCATGGCGTATTCGGTGGGCTTTTTCCGCATCATGGACTTTGCATGGCGGGTGGTTTCTTTCCTGGCGTATCCCATAGCGGAAGGAGATACGTTCAGAGCCTTGCAGCGTTTTGCGATGGGCTGCATATTTTTTGCCATAACACTTTTCCTCCTTATCTCATTAAACGCGTCTTCTCTTGGGAGGACGGCAGCCGTTGTGAGGGATCGGCGTCACGTCTTTGATCAGCGTGACCTCCAGCCCTGCGGTCTGCAGCGCGCGGATGGCGGCTTCTCTTCCCTGACCGGGGCCCTTCACGAACACCTCAACGGTCTTCATACCGTGCTCCATAGCGATCTTCGCAGCGGTCTCGGCGGCAGTCTGCGCGGCAAAGGGCGTGGATTTTCTGGAACCACGGAAGCCCATTTCACCGGCGGACGCCCACGAAACGGCGTTGCCCTGCGTGTCGGAGATGGTGACGATCGTGTTATTGAAGGTGGACTGGATATGCACCGCGCCGCGCTCGATATTCTTGCGCTCACGGCGTTTACGGGTCGCGCCTTTTTTTGCTGTTGCTTTCTGTGCCATTGACTGTTACCCCTCCTTACTTTTTCTTGTTTGCGATGGTCTTCTTCGGGCCCTTGCGTGTGCGGGCGTTTGTCTTGGAGCGCTGCCCTCTGACGGGAAGCCCTTTTCTGTGACGAATGCCGCGGTAGCACCCGATTTCGATCAATCTCTTGATATCGTACGCCGTTTCTCTTCTCAGGTCGCCTTCCACCTTCACGTTGTGATCGATGTACTCACGGAGCTTAGAAACGTCGTCTTCGGTAAGATCCTTCACACGGGTATCGGGATCCACACCTGTTGCTTTGATAATATCGCTGGCTGTTTTGCGACCGATGCCGAAGATATAAGTGAGAGCGATCTCGATCCTCTTATCTCTGGGCAGGTCTACACCGGATATACGTGCCATTTGTCAGTTGCACCTCCATTAATGGTTTTGGTCGGGGCCTTAACCCTGACGCTGCTTATGCTTGGGATTTTCACAGATCACCATGACTTTTCCCTTGCGTTTAATGATTTTGCACTTCTCGCAAATTTTCTTTACAGAAGGTCTGACTTTCATTGTGAATACCTCCTAAATTGATTCTTCCGCCTCATGCGGTTTGTGATTTATTTGGAACGCCAGGTGATGCGTCCCTTGGTAAGATCATAGGGCGAGATTTCCACGGTGACCTTGTCGCCGGGCAAAATGCGGATATAGTTCATACGCAGCTTGCCGGAAATATGCGCCAGGATCACCTTGCCGTTTTCAAGCTCCACCTTAAACGCAGCGTTGGGCAGCGCTTCAACGACGGTCCCTTCGATCTCGATATTATCCTGCTTGGACATCAACAACACTCCCTTTCGTTCAAGTTTGCTTTTACGGCCGCCAAAGCCTTTCTCAGCGCCCTGTCTGAACGCATCTGCGTTTCATCCAGCACAGCGCCGACCGGCCGGATATGCTTCGGATTTTTTTTCTTCGGCCGGTGAAGCGGTCGGTCTTTTCCGTTGCACAGGATCACGTCCTGCCCGTTGACCGAAACAACCGCCAGAAGCTTTTGTCCGTCGCGACCTGCCAATGAAATCACCGCGTCGCCTCTTTGTAACATCCGCGTCACCTCGTCAGCACTGCGTTAAGATCACGCATTCGCCTTCGGTGATGGCTACGGTATGCTCAAAATGCGCCGCAAGCTTGCCGTCCGCGGTCACGACCGTCCAGTCGTTCCTGAGAACCTTCACTTCCTCTGCGCCTTCGGTGATCATCGGCTCAATGGCGATCGTCATGCCCGGAAGCAGTCTTGCCCCTTTACCCGGGGTTCCGTAATTCGGGACAGAAGGGTCTTCATGGAGATGGGCGCCCACACCGTGACCGGTGTAATCACGCACCACACCGTACCCGCGCGAAACACAGTATTCGCAGATCGCGGCGCCGATATCGCCCAGTCTGTTCCCCGCAACCGCCTTTTTGAGCCCCACGTAGAGGGATTCCTTTGTGACGGTGCACAGCCGCTCGGCAGCCGGGCTGATCTTGCCGCAGGCGAAGGTCGCGGCGTTGTCGCCATGGAAGCCCTGATAAACGGCGCCCAGGTCGATGCTCACGATATCGCCCTCGCGAAGAATGTGTTTTTTATCGGGAATGCCATGAATCACTTCATGATTTACGGAAATGCATGCGGTGGCGGGAAAACCGTTGTAGTGCAGAAAGCTCGGCTTCGCGCCCTGACTTTTAATGTAGTCGTAGGCGATCCTGTCGATCTCCGCCGTGGAAATTCCGGGAGCAACAGCCTCCCCTGCCAGCTTCAGTGCCTGCGCGGAGATCCTCCCCGCTTCACGCATGATTTCGATCTCGCGGCGTGTTTTCAGCACGATGCTCATGCGATTTCCTCCAATGCCCTGAGAGTCATCGCGGTGGTATCCTCCACCGCCGTTTGCCCCTCAACGGTGACCAGCTTCCCGAGCCGGTCGTAAAAACTGATCAGCGGCTCCGTTTCGGCGTGATACACGCCCAGACGCTCCAGAACCGTTTCGGGTTCGTCGTCCTTCCGCCGGACAAGCGCCCCGCCGCACGCGTCGCAGACGCCTTCGGTTTTCGGGGGTTTGAACTCGACGTGATAGGAGCTGCCGCATTCTTTGCAGACTCTGCGTCCCGCCATGCGTCCGGCGATCACCTCATCCGCGACCTCAAGGTTGATAACGCGGTCGATGGGCACGCCCATCTGTTCCAGCGCTTCCGCCTGCGGAATCGTCCGGGGGAAGCCGTCGAGGATGAAGCCGTTCGCGCAGTCCGGCTGCGAGAGCCGGTCTTTGATGATGCCGATCACGACGTCATCCGGGACCAGCCTGCCCGCATCGATAAAGGACTTTGCCTGCAATCCCATGGGAGTCTCGTTTCTGAGCGCGGCACGGATGATGTTGCCGGTGGAGATCGTGGGAATATTGTATTTCCCGCTCACGATCTCCGCCTGCGTACCTTTGCCCGCGCCCGGCGCACCGAGAAAAATCAGATTCATCGGCGCGCTCCTTAATCAAGGAAGCCCTTGTAATGACGCATCATCATCTGGCTCTCGATCTGCTGTACGGTTTCAAGGGCAACACCCACAAGAATGATGATGGAGGTACCGCCGATGGACACGTTGATCGGATACTTGACAGCCGTGGTGATCTGGGAGAACAGGATGGGATACAGCGCGACTACGCTCAGCATCAGGGCGCCGAGAAGCACGATCTTGGAGATCACTTTCGCAATGTAGTCGGCGGTGGGTCTGCCCGAACGGATGCCGGGGATCATACCGCTGTTCTTGGAAAGGTTGTTTGCCATCTCAACGGGGTTATACTGAATGGAAGCGTAGAAATACGCAAAGAAGATGATCAGAAGGAAGTAGATGATGCCGTACACCCAGTGATCCGCCTTGAACCAGGAGAAGAAGGTGGACCAGAAGCCGCCCTCGGTGATCTTGTTCTTGAGGAACATTTCGATCGTGGGGGGAAGGGAGAGGATGGAGCTGGCGAAAATGACGGGGAGCACGCCGGACATATTCACCTTGATGGGAATATTGGAGCTTTGGCCGCCGTACATTTTTCTGCCGACAACACGCTTTGCGTACTGCACGGGAATGCGGCGCTCTGCGTTATCCATCCAGACGATGTAGGCAAGCATCAGAATAAGGGAAATAAGCGCAAGGGAACCGGTGAGATAGTACCAGCTGCCCTGGTTATAGGCGGTGAGAACGATCTGGGTAAGGATCGTGGGGATCCGGGAAACGATACCCGCGAAAAGGATCAGAGAGATACCGTTGCCGATGCCCTTCTCATTGATCTGCTCGCCCAGCCACATCACAAGCGCCGAACCGGCTGTGAGCACCGCAACGACGAACACGCCCTGCAGCACTGCCCAGATACCGGTGTAGGGATTGCCCGCAGCGTCGGTGGTGAGCATATTGCCCTGACTTCTGATATAGATGAAGTATGCAACACCCTGCAGCACTGCCAACCCTACGGTCACGTAACGGGTGATGGTAGCCATCTTCTTGCGGCCGTCTTCGTCGTGCGACAGTTTTTCCAGCGCCGGAATGGCGACAGCAAGGAGCTGCAGGATAATGGATGCGTTGATGTACGGGGTGATGCCCAGCGCAAAAACACGTCCGTAGTTGAATGCATCGCCGGTCATCATGGAAAGGTACTCGAGGAAGGTTCCGGAGTTGCCCCCAACCAGACCGCCTTCTGTGGTGATATCAATGAAAGGTACGGGAATTGCACATCCCAACCTGAACAGGAAGAGGATAAACACTGTATAAATGATCTTTTTACGCAGGTCCGCGATCTTCCATGCATTGACAATGGTTTTAATCATGTGTGCATACGCTCCTTTCGTTTTGAGTCAAAATTAAAATCAATGGACTTACGCGATCTCGGCAGTGCCGCCCGCAGCTTCGATTTTAGCTTTTGCCTCTTTAGAAAAAGCATTTGCCTTGATGGTGAACTTCTTGGAAAGCTCGCCGTTGCCCAGGATCTTGATGCCGTCGAGCTCTTTTTTGACGAGCCCTTTTTCGATCAGCGCCGCGGCGTCGATCACAGCGCCGTCGTCAAACGCGTCGTTCAGCGCGGAAACATTGACGATCGCAATTTCCTTGGCGAAGATGTTGTTGAAGCCTCTCTTGGGGAGTCTTCTCTGCAGGGGCATCTGGCCGCCTTCGAAACCGGCGCGCATACCGCGGCCTGCTCTGGCCTTCTGACCCTTGTGTCCTTTACCGGCGGTTTTGCCCTGACCGGAGGCGGGACCTCTGCCTATACGCTTTACCGGCTTGTTGGAACCGGGAGCAGGCGATAACTCGTGAATTTTCATTTTAAGCGATCCTTTCTGCTCTTAAGCTTCGGTTACCTCAAGAAGGAAGCCGATCTTTTTGATCTTCCCTCTTGTCTGGGCGTTGTCGGGTTGCACCGAAACGTCGCCGATTTTGCGCAGACCGAGTGACTGTGCCGTGGCGATCTGGTCTTTTTTATAACCGATGAGGCTCCGAACGAGCTTAACTTTAATTTCTGCCATGCTGCGTTCACTCCTTATCCTAAAATTTCCTGAACGGTCTTGCCTCTGGTGGCGGCGACCTCTTCCACGTTACGCAGAAGGGACAGACCGTTGAGCGTCGCTCTGATCACGTTGCAGGGGTTGTTCGAACGCAGGGCCTTGGTTCTGATATCCTTGATGCCCACGGTCTCGACCACCGCACGGACGGGGCCGCCGGCGATCACGCCGGTACCGGGAGCGGCGGGCTTCATCAGAACGACGCCGGCGCCGAACTTGCCGATGACCTCGTGGGAGATCGTGGTGCCGTTGAGCGGGACCTTGATCAGGTTCTTCTTCGCGTCCTCGATGCCCTTGCGGATGGCGTCCGGCACTTCGGCGGATTTGCCGAGACCGAAGCCGATGGTGCCCTTGCCGTCGCCGACGACCACGAGCGCGCTGAACTTCATCACGCGGCCGCCCTTGACCGTCTTGGAAACGCGGTTGATGGCTACGACGCGCTCCTGGAACTCGTTCTCGTCCTTTTCTCTTCTCTGAGATTCAAACCTAGCCAAAATTTACTCCTCCTTTACTCAGAAGTCGAGTCCGCCCTCGCGGGCGCCTTCGGCCAAGCTCTGGACACGGCCGTGGTAGATGTTGCCGCCGCGGTCGAAGACGACCGTCTTGATCCCCTTGGCGAGCGCGCGCTCAGCGATGAGCTTGCCCACCCGGTTGGCAGCGTCCTTGTTCCCGCCGTAGCCGTCGAAATCCTTCTCCACGGTGGACGCGGCGCACAGGGTCACGCCCTTGTCGTCGTCGATCAGCTGCGCGTAGATGTTCTTGAGGGAGCGGAATACGCTCAGGCGAGGACACTCAGCGGTGCCGTAAACCTTGCCGCGGACTCTCTTATGGCGTCTTGCGCGCGCCTGTTTCGTATCGGGTCTGTTTACCATATTCTCTCACTCCTTTACTTAGCGCCCTTACCGGCCTTGCCTTCCTTATGACGTACGACTTCGCCGGCATAACGGATGCCTTTGCCCTTGTACGGCTCGGGAGGACGAACGCCTCTGACCTCGGCGGCGAACTGACCGACGACCTGTTTGTCAGCGCCGTTCACGGAGATCTGGTTGGGTGCGGGTGTTGTGACGGTCAGGCCCTCCGGCGGAAGCATCCGCACGGGG
>CACZOP010000073.1 GCA_902782845.1 Oscillospiraceae bacterium
CGATCTTGACACCAAATGGGAAAGCCTGCATAACGTGCTGGAGATGTACGGCACCTTCCTGTTTCTTGGCATCCTGCTGGGCTTCGTATGCCTGTTTTCCACCATCCTCATCATCTATTACAAGCAGATTTCGGAAGGGTATGAAGACCGGGAGCGGTTCCAGATCATGGAAAAGATCGGCATGGAGGCCCGGGAAGTCAGAAAGACCATCGGCAGCCAGCTGGTATTGCAGTTCTTCCTGCCTCTGGCCACGGCGGCGGTCCACACAGCGGTGGCCTTCCCGATCCTGCTCAAGCTCCTGAAGATTTTGATGCTGACCAATACGCAGCTCTTCCTGCTCTGTACGGCGCTTACCTTTACGGTCTTCGCGCTGGTCTACACGGCGGTGTATCTGCTGACAAAAAGAACCTACTATAAAATCGTGCATTGAATCGATCCGTCCGGGGCGGTGTGCGCCGGACGGCATCCGCATTTCCGGGAGGGCATCCATGTATAAGATCTTACTTGTGGAAGATGATTTCGCGCTGGCGGACGCCATGCGAAAACAACTCGAAAGCTATGGGAACGAGGCGCATACGGTCGCTGATTTCCGGAACGTGACCGGGGAATTCGCCGAATATCAGCCGGACCTTGTTCTGATGGATATTATGCTGCCTTATAAGGACGGCTATTACTGGTGCGCCGAGCTGCGAAAGACCTCCTCCGTGCCCGTGGTGTTCATTTCCTCCGCCTCCGACAACATGAATATCGTGATGGCGATCAGTATGGGCGGCGACGATTTTATCGGCAAGCCCGTGGACGCCATGGTGCTTAACGCCAAGGTACAGGCGATTCTGCGGCGTACCTACGAAATGACGGGGAACGAGATGAAAATGGAATTTTGCGGCGCTGTGCTGAATCTGTCGGATTATTCCGTGGAGGTTCACGGCAGCCGTGTTGAACTCACGAAAAACGAGTTCCGCATTCTGCAGGTTCTGCTCGAAAACAAAGGGAAGATCGTCAGCCGCGATTCGCTTATGACCCATCTGTGGCAAAGCGACCTCTACGTGGAGGAAAACACCCTGACCGTCAACGTAAGCCGCCTCAGGAAAAAGCTGGAGGATCTGGGGCTTTGCGACGTGATTCTCACAAAACCGGGAAGCGGGTATCTTTTGCCATGAAAAGAAGCACTGCGGTTTTTTTTGATTGTGTAAAGAAAAACAGGGCGGCGATCCTTCTTTTTGCCGCGATCCTGCTGCTCAACGGCGCGGTTTTCTATCTGTATGGTATTCTTGCGGAGCCCTTTTTCTATTCCGCGCTTTTGCTGGCCGCGCTGCTTCTGATGCTGATCGGCGCGGACTTTGTTTCGGAATTGAAAAAGGCGGGGCGCAGGGAACGCACCAAAAACACTCTCCTGGCTTGCGGCGTTTATAAACCGGAGGACGGCTCCCTCCGGGATGCGGATTATACTGAAATGCTCGCGCTGCTCACCGGCGAATTGCAGCGTCTGCAAACGGAGATCTCTGTAAAACGGCAGGCGGACGACGATTACTATACAGCCTGGGTGCACCAGATCAAAACCCCGATCGCCACCATGAAGCTGCAGCTGGCGGAAGATACCGAGGGGAACAGAGCCATCCGGGCGGAGCTGTTCCGCGTGGAGCAATACGTGGAAATGGTGCTGGATTATATCCGGCTCGACAGCGCTTCCAACGATCTTGTGGTCGCGTCGTACGATCTTGATTCAATTATCAAAGAAACGCTGCGGAAAATTGCCCCGCAGTTTGTTCTGCGAAAACTGAAGCTGAATTATACGCCCGCCGGAATAACGGTTGTGACCGACAAAAAATGGCTGGCCTTTATTCTGGAACAGTTGCTGTCCAATGCCTTGAAATACACCCCGGCCGGCGAAATCGGACTGGAAGCCCAAGGCAATGAGATCCGCGTTTCCGATACCGGCATCGGGATTGCGCCGGAGGATCTGCCCCGGATCTTTGAAAAGGGGTATACCGGCATGAACGGGCGGATCGGAGAAAACTCCAGCGGGCTGGGGCTGTTTCTGACGAAAAAGGCGGCCGATCTGCTGGGGATCGCCGTGTCGTGCGAGAGCGCGGTGGGGCGGGGCACCACGTTTACGCTTACGCTGCCGGAGAAGCGGTAAATCGGAATTTGAAGGTGCGCACGGCCCTGACCTTAAAACCCGAAAAATATCTGGATTTCCGTAGGGGGCGTCGCCCTCGGCGCCCCGCAACGCACCGACGGTTTGATTGCGATTTCCCTTGATATGCAAAGGTTTATTCCATCCTTTTAGCCGACAGAAAGTGTTTTAACGCTTTCGGGGCGCCGAGGGCGACGCCCCCTACGATTTTATGCCTACCGGCGTTCAAATTCCAGTTTGCCGTTCTGTTATTATATGCAAAAAGAACCGCTTCAGCCGAGGCGGTTCTTTGCTGTACTGCTATTGGTTTTTATGCGGTCACGCGGAATATGCGGCTCTCGCCGTCCTCCAGCGGGAGGGTCAGTTTCCCGTCGGCGGGGACGGTAAAGGTTTCTTTCGTCCAAAGATCCGTCGCCGTTCTGCCGGGTATGCCCAGATCGCAGGTCACGTCCTGTTTTTCCGTTTTCAGGTTGAAGAACGCGAACACCGCGTTTCCGTTTTCGTCGGCGCAGGTCCACACAGCCTTTTCTTTGTCGCTGATCAGCGGGCGGTTGCCGGAGGACCGCTGGTTTACGGCGATCAGGTCGCGGTTGGTGAGCAGCGAAAGGGTAAAATCGTCGTTCAGCGTGACTTCGCCGCCCATCATCAGCGGAGAGCGGAAGATGCACCAGAGGTTCATCAGGGTAAGCTGTTCGTTTTTCGTAAACCGGGTT
Source organism: Oscillospiraceae bacterium (assembly GCA_902782845.1). Lineage (GTDB taxonomy): Bacteria > Bacillota > Clostridia > Oscillospirales > Acutalibacteraceae > RUG806. Next base: position 2,851 of record CACZOP010000073.1, read on the forward strand.
TTGCGGGCGCGCATGGCAGGGTCCGGGTCGTCCATACTCAGGATCCCCAGCGGCAGCATATCGCAGTCGGGCCAGCAGCCGGGCGAAACGTGGGGATACCACTGCTCGCACAGGGCGAACATCCGGTTCAGGGCGTCGCGGGTATCCCAGAAATCGCCGCTCATCCGCCAGAGGTTGGCGTTCTGCTTCAGATGGAAGGCTGCCGAAACCGGCGCCGGCCCCGGCGAGAGGCTCAGCACCATCGGGCGGCCGCAGCGGTCGATGGCGGCGCGGAGCATTTCGATCTCCCGTTTCGCGGAATAGGGGTCGTGGGGTTTATACTCGGTATTGGCGACGTCGTCCACCTTCACGTAGTCCACGCCCCATGCGGCAAAGAGGGCGAACACCGAATCGTAGTATGCCTGCGCGCCGGGCGCGTCGGGATCCACACCGTACATATCGGTGTTCCACGGGCAGAGGGAATAGCTTTGCGCGATATCCCGCGCGGTGACCCCGGGGGTCACGGTGGGAGTGTTCCGGTGTACCGCCTGCCGGGGAATCCCCCGCATCAGATGCACGCCGAATTTCAGCCCCATGTTGTGGATCTTTTCTGCGATCGGCGCAAACCCCCGCCCGTTTTTTGCCGAAGGAAAGCGGTTCTCGGCGGGGAGCAGACGGCTGTATTCATCCATGCAAAGCTCGGTGAAGTTTTTGTAGTGGACGCTTTTTGCTTTCGGCTCATACCACTGGATATCGCATACCACGTATTCCCAGCCGAAGGGCAGGAGGTGATCGCGCATATAAGCGGCGATAGCGAGAAGCTGTGCTTCGTTCACGCCCGCGCCGTAGCAGTCCCAGGTGTTGAAGCCCATGGGCGGCGTGAGGGCCGCCTTGTTTTTATCGTAGGTCATGCGGTCAGTCTCTTCTCCTGTTTCCGTTGTCGTCGTAAAGACCGGCAAAGATCTTGTCGTCCTCAAAGCGGCTGAATAAACCGTCGTCGTAAATGTTCACCTTTTCGCGGGGCGGTACGAATTCGCCGGAGATCACAGGCTCTGGTTCCTCTTTTTTGCCCAGCTCATAATAGGGGGCTGCGGGCGCTTCGGGCGCGGTAAAGGTCTGCCGGACCTGCCGCTCCATGGCGCGATGTTCCTCGTAATCGTCCTCGATCTGCCGGGCGCTTTTGTCGACGTTGTAGCGTTCCTCTCCTTTGGTAAAGAGCGAAAAGCTCTGGTCGGGCAGCGGCGGCAGACTGTAGCCCGCGGTATCGTAGCCGGTATCGGCTTTTTTCGGCGGGGTCTCGTCGGTTTCTTCCGGGCGTTTTCTCGATGCCGCCGGTTTTCTTTCCGGGGCGGGGCTGCGCTGCGGACGCTTCGTGAATGCCGGAACGGCGGGCGCGTCGTCCTCATCGGAAAGCCCGTCCCAATCGTCGTCGTCATCATCGTCCTCCGGCGGCGCCATCAGCCGGGAGAAAAAGCCGTCGGCTCTGCGCTCTTTCGGCGCATTTCTTTTTTTCTCTTTTTTCGGGATCGCGGGGAGCTTGGCGAGCAAGCCCGAAAACAGGCTTCCTGCCCCGGAATCGGCATCCGGGATCTCCTCAAAATCGTCGTCTTCCTCATAATCGTCCGCGTCCTGCGCAAAAATCGGCGCGGCGGGTTCCCGCGGCTCAAACTGCGAAAGGGTGGCGGAAACGTCTTCGGGGTTGCTATCTTCGGGCGCCGGCTCTTTTGCGGCGGGCGCGGCAGAACCGGAAGAACCGGGCCGCGTTTTTACCTCGATCTCAAACACCGTATTCTTGGGGATCTCTCTCCTCGGTTTCGGCTGTTCCGGTTCCGGGGATCCGGCGGGAGCGGGTTCCGGCAGGTCGAAATCCTCAAACGGGGTTTCGTCCCATTCGTCGGGCGCTTCGCCTTCGGCCGCAGCCCGGCGGCCGCGGCTCGGCGGGGTCGGCTGTTTCTTGTTCATGCCGAGTCTGTTCGAAAGGAAAGGCGCCGCAAAGCATGAACCGATCCAGAGGATCTGCAAAAGCACCGGCACGACGGAGGAAAGCCGGGTGAAGGCGCCGGTAACGACAAAGATCAAAGCAATGGCAAGCATCGCCCAAACGCCGATGCTGCATAAAAGCTGCGCGAGCTTCTGGGTGCGCTCCAGCCGGATCGCGGCGGCAGCGCAGCGGCAAAGGCTCTGGAAGGAATCGCCGAACACAACGCCTGCTTCCTCGGTGTCGCTGCGGGCGGATTTCGCTTCGGAAAACTGCTGCGCTGCGGCGGAGCCGATCATGCGGACGCAGTCGGTAGTAAAGCCCAGCAGCCGCTCGGCAAAGGCTTCGGTGACGTTGGCGTCGTTGGTGGTGATCAGAAGGTTGGTTCCGCGCTCCACCAGCTCCGGGAGCCCGGCGGAAAGGTTCGCGCGCAGGTCATAGCGCACCGCGAACACGGCGGTAAAGTGACCCTCCATGGCAAGGAAGAGCGGCTGTTCATCCTGCCCTAAAATGGAGTTGATCCGGTCTTCGGCCGGAACGGTCACGTTGTGGTTGTTCAGAAGCGCGCGGCTGCCCAACAGGACCTTGCAGCCGTTGACCCATGCGGAGAGGCCCATGCGGTCTTCGTATACGGTGCTTTCCGAAGGGGGAAGCTTGTCAGCAAACTGCGCGATATCGGGGGCGAAGGTGGAGGCGACGATGCCGCCCGCCTGTTTCGCCACGGCAGCGGCAACAAAGCGCGCCTGTTTCTCTTTTACGCCGTTGGCGGTCAGGCAATCGGCCACGGTGCCGGAGAAGAGCTCGTCGGCGTCGACCGCGATATTGTCCACCGCAGAAAAATCATGGGCGTCGGCATAGCGGAGAATAAAGGAGGATTTGAGTGAAAGCCGCTTGTTTTCCTCGGCGATCATCCAGCCGGAGGCGGCGAGGCTGCAAACGGGGAAGGAGATGGCAAGCGCCATCGGCAGGGCGGTGGCCGCGTGCATGAAGCTGCCCTTGAGGATCCATGCGAGGAGCGCCGCGATCACCGAAACGGCTGCGGAAAAGAAAATCGTCCGGGCGGTGGGCATACCGTCGTAGGGGCTCCGGGCGCTGCGGCTCAGGAAACCGGAGATAAAGCGCGTTTTTCCGGCGTATACCACGTTGGTTTCCGCGGTATCGTTGTCGCGCAGCAGGCGCGCCGTGAGCTGTTTGTCGGTGATTTTACGCAGGTAGGTCTTGTCGCTTTTCGCCGCGACGGATTTAAAGCAGTGCCGGGTGTTGTCGTAGTAGAACAACTTTGCCGCAAGATAGGGCAGGCAAAGCAGGATCACGGCTGGCGTCATCAGGCGGTAGTCGTTTTCGAGCTGCAGCGGCGAGAAGAACGCCGCCACGTTCTGGATCAGCGCGCCGCCGAACATCAGCAACAGCGCCGTGTCGGTTTTCGGACGGATCTTGAGGGCGGAGATCACGCCGTTTTTAAGCTCAGGGAAAAGCATACCGGCCGTCAGCGCCAAAAAGACCAGATTCAGAATCAGCAGGACGTTGGGGTTTCCGCCGAGCACGGTGAAGATGCCGTTGTGCTTCACGGCGCTGCCGTGGGCGATGGCGTCGATCAAAAAGATCACCAGTCCCAGAAGCCCCACGAGGCCGATGCGGGCGAGGGTGTTGCGGCGCGCGTCCATCAGCGCAGTGAACACGGCCTTGCGCTCGTTGTAGTCGGTGTATTCCCGGCTGTTGACCGGGGTGAAGATATTGGGGATATGCGCGAATTTATCGGCGAATTTCTGCAGCGGGCCGGGCAGGGTTTTCTCGGCGTTTCCGCCGCCCGAGAATTTTTCGTCGGCGGGTTCTCTGGTTTCGGGATGTCCGCGGAACTTGAAATTGCTCACCAGCTTTGCGCGGGATTTGCTCAGCTCCATCTCCAGCTCTTCCGCTTCTTTTTTCCGGCGCTCGTTTTCCTCCGCTTCCTTTTCGGGATCCGAAAAACCGTCCATCATCAGCTGGTCGGGGTTGCGGCGAACGTCTTCCTCCGCGGAATCGGCGATCTCGCGCAGCAGGTCGCTTTTGGTGTTGGGTGGGCGTTTTCTGCCTCTGCGCCGCCCGGGAGCAGGCTTGGCACCGCCGCCGATGACCCTTGTTTTGTCGTCGGCCGGCGCCGCTTCGGCTTCCGCCTCGGGCGCTGCGTCCGCCGTCTCCGCGTGATCGGAAATCACCTTTGTCTGCGCCGCCGCGGAATCAAAGCCGAATTCTTTCGTTTCTTCTTCTGCGGCTTCTGCAGTATCTTCTTCGTCTGCCGTTTTTTCCGTGATTTCTTTATCCGGCACGGGAACGGGCGCGTCGAGATCCAGCGTCTGCTGACCGGGGAGTTGTTCCTGTTCCTCTTCCGCTTCCGCCGCCAGCTCCTCTTCGCTTTTCGCACGGATCATTTTTTCGCCGTTGCCGGCGGCGTGCACCGCGTCGTAGGTGTTGAGCTTCCCCGTGTATCCGGTGTGGATCTTAGAGGCGGAGGCCTTGGTGGTCAGGCGGTCGGCAAAGGTGGAGATCTCGGTCACGGTTTCCTGCTCCGACTGCTCCGCGCGGACGCTGTGGAAGGGCGTCGTACCTGTTTTGATAAAGCGGGAGGACCCCACGTTTACGTCCAGCTCCCGGTCGGCGTCCTGTGCGTCGGTGGGGATGTGCCGGGTCTCGCCCTGCGCTCCGGTGTGCACGGCGTCTTTTGTTTTTATCTGCTTCTCAACGATAATATCCTCTGTTGCAGCCTCGTCCGTTCCCCCGGCGGGGCGATTGTTTTCTTCCCTCATCGTTTTTATCCCTTCTTTTCAATTTCGTCTCTGACGGCGCGTACCTGAAAGATCAGGATGCCGGCCGCGACCGATGCGTTCAGAGAATTCAGCGATCCCGTCATCGGGATCGAAAGACTGCCGTCGCAGCTTTCTTTTACCAGGCGGCTGATCCCCTTGCCCTCGGCGCCGATCACCAGCGCCACAGGCCCCGAAAGATCCGTTTTCCGGTAGTTTTCACCGTCCATGTCGGCGGCGTAGACCCAGACGCCCCGCTTCTGGAGCTCTTTGATCGTTACCGTCAGGTTTTTCACCCTTGCCACCGGCAGGTATTCCAGCGCGCCGGCGCTTGTTTTGCTTACGATGCCCGAAAGGCTCACGCTGCGGCGCTCGGGAATGATCACCCCATGGGCGCCGCCCGCCTCAGCGCTGCGGATGATGGCGCCGAGGTTATGCGGGTCCTCCAGCGAATCGCAGAGGATCAAAAACGGCGGTTCGCCTTTTTCTTCCGCCCGCCGCAGGATATCCTCCACTGTGGCGTAGGTGTGGGCGGCGGTCACCAGGATCACGCCCTGATGGTGCGCGTGGCCGCACATGAAATCGAGCTTTTTACGGTCGACCTCTTTTACGATGATCCCCCGCTCTTTGCACGCGGCGATCAGGGGCAGCGCAGCGCCGCCGAGTTCCCCTTTCTGCACCAGCAGACTGTCGGCGGGCCTTCCGCTTTTCAGCGCTTCCCGCACGGCGTTCCTGCCGATCACCAGATCGTCGCGGGGCGCGGGGTTTTGTTCTCTTTTTTCCGTTGTCATGTGGTTGTTGCTTCCGGCGCCGAATAATGCGTCATTTTTCCTCTTTTTATATAATAAACAGTCGATATAAATATACAATCTATATTATAAAGTTTCAGAAAAGATTTTGCAATAGTAAAAACAGATTCTTATAACAAATTTTTCAAAAAATTTTTGGATTTACACAAAAAAAGAAAAGACGTCCGGACCGCCGGAAAAACCGGGGTCGGACGTCCGTAAAAACAGCGTATGATCGGATTACCTTTTTATGCCGTTTCAGGCTTTCTTTTTGCCGAGTACGATTTTGAGAACGAAGAGGGTGCCGATCATCAGCACGATGCCCACGGGCAGCGAGATCGCAGCATTCGGTACAAAGCCAGCGATCACGTAGGCCACGGCGGAAACGCCCGCCACGGTCAGCGCGTAGGGCAGCTGTGTGGAAACGTGGTTGATGTGGTCGCACTGTGCGCCCGCGGAAGACATGATGGTCGTATCCGAAATGGGGGAGCAGTGGTCGCCGCACACGGCGCCTGCCATGCAGGCGGAGATCGCAACGATGGTGATGGGATCGCCTGCGTGGAATACGCTCAGCACGATGGGGATCAGGATGCCGAAGGTGCCCCAGGAGGTACCGGTGGCGAAGGAGAGCCCAACGGCGATCACGAAGATGATGGCGGGCAGGAGCTTTGCGAGAGAGCCCGCGCTGCCTTCGATCAGCTGCGAAATGAAGATCTTCGCGCCGAGGGAATCAGTCATGGTTTTCAGCGTCCATGCGCAGGTGAGGATCAGGATGGCGGAAACCATTGCCTTGAAGCCCTCGGGGAAGCTTTCCATAATGTCCTTGAACTTCAGCACGCGGCGGCCGATGAAATAGACCACGGTAATGATCAGGGCCACAAACGCGCCGAAGGCCAGACCGATGGAGGCGTCGGAATTGGAGAAGGCCTCGATAAAGCCAACGCCTTCGCCGTCGAAGATGCCGCCGGAATATACCATACCGATCACGCAGGAGACGATCAGCACCAGCACGGGCAGCACAAGGTCGATCACCTTGCCCTTTTCGTTGACCTTCATTTCCTCCACGGCCTGAATGGTGCCGGAGGTAAAGAGGTCGCCGTTCTCCTTCGCATTTATCTCATGCTTCTTCATGGGGCCGTAATCAAAGCCCGAAATCGCAAGGAAGATCATCATCACGATGGTGAGCAGCGCATAGAAGTTGAAGGGGATGGCCTTGATAAACAGGCTCATGCCGCTGTCGGCGCCGGCGCCTCTGGCAAAACCGGCAACCGCCGCCGCCCAGGAGGAGATGGGCGCGATGATGCACACGGGAGCAGCCGTGGCGTCGATAAGATAAGCGAGCTTCGCGCGGGAGATCTTGTGCCCGTCGGTTACGGGACGCATCACGGAGCCCACGGTCAGGCAGTTGAAATAGTCGTCGATGAAGATCAGCACGCCCAGCGCGATGGTGGCGAGCTGCGCGCCCACGCGGGATTTGATGTGTTTTGTGGCCCAGCGGCCGAAGGCTGCGGAACCGCCCGCCTTGTTCATCATGGCGACCAGCGCGCCCAGCAGAACAAGGAAGAAAATGATGCCCATGTTATAGGAATCCGCAAGGTTGCCGATAAAGCCGTCGCCGATCACGTGCTCCAGCACGCCTCTGGGGCTGCCGCCCGCATAGAGGATGCCGCCCACGACGATACCGATCACAAGGGAGGAATACACTTCTTTGGTGATGAGCGCAAGGCCGATGGCGATCAGCGCCGGAAGCAGAGCCCAGAAGGTGGCGTAGGGCTTGATCTCTTCGCGGATGGTGCCGATGGCGTTTTCGATGTTGGTTTCAAAATCGGGATCGGAATCCAGATTGTCCGCGTAGTTGTCCACGTAATCGAGCGCGTCCGCCATGGGGTCGGCTTCTTCTTCCTCGATCGCTTCCTCTTCGGGCGCGGCGATCAGAAGATCCGCGTCTTCTGCGGCTTCGGGCACTTCTTCGTCCGCCGCGGGTTCCGCGGCTTCGGGCGTCTCTTCGGGCGCGGCCGCTTCTTCCACCGTTACGGCTTCGTCTGCCGCGGTTTCCGTCGCGGCGGCGGGGTCTGCGGGTGCGTCGGTCATACCGGCGGTGACGGCGCCGATCATAAAGGTGATCAGGCACATCATCAGAACGATAAAGAACCGGCGCGATTTCATGTTCTTCATTTTCATCATACCTTTCGCTTTCGTTTTTTTAACAAAAAATCACGACCGTGGGAACAGCCGTGACAATGTCCGTTGCCACAGATAGCGCTCCACAGGGTATCCTTGTGACAGACCGCAGAATCTTTTCCTGCGCTCCAAGCGGCCTGCCGGAGGCGACCGGCGCGGCGCTTTCGGCAGGGTCCCCTTTTGCCCGCAGCCATTCGCCCTTTTTTCTGCGGGTGACTCTTGTTCCCTGCGCCTCTATC
>CACZOP010000074.1 GCA_902782845.1 Oscillospiraceae bacterium
TAACGAATTGCGGGTGTATTACGATTTCCGTCTGGCGCAGACCTTTAAGCTCGGCGACGCCTACCGCGGCGCGGACTATTCCGCCCCCGTCTTTGTGGTGGGTAACGACAGCGTGATGAAGAATAACATCGAGACCCATTCGGTGCTCTTTAAGCTGGACGACCTGCTGATCTTCAGCAAAGCCTTTACCCCCGCCGACGTGGAGAAGCTCGGAAAGTATTATCAAAGATAAAAACGGAATTTCGGATAAACAGATAAAAGAAAACCGTCGTCGGGCATGCTCCCGGCGGCGGTTTTTGTCAGAAGGGGAATCTTCTTTCTGTGTTATTTATTGTTTTTGTCAGGCTGATTTGTATTCCTGATGCCGACACAAATTCCACGGGAGACAACGATTGCGTACGTCCACGGTTTATCATGGAACTTTGTAATTCCTTATTTCTCCGGATACGCTTCGATGATCATCAGCTTTGCGCTGTCCACGGCGCGCTGGATCATGGCGTCCTCGTCCGGCAGCATGGCTTCCACCTCCGCGGCGTAGGCGGGCGTGGGGCGGGTGCGGGGGTGGCGGGGGGTGAAGACGGTGCAGCAGTCTTCATAGGGCCGGATGGAGATATCAAAGGCGTCGATTTTGCGGGAGATCTCGATGATCTCGTTTTTGTCCATGCCGATGCAGGGGCGGAAGACGGGCAGCCCGGCGCAGACGTCGGTGCATTTGAGGGCGTGGATGGTCTGGCTTGCCACCTGCCCCAGGCTTTCGCCGGTCACCAGCGCGTCGCAGGCCTGCCACAGGGCGATTTTTGAGGCCACCTTCATCATCACCCGCCGCATGGTCACGGTGAACATCTCCTCCGGGCAGTGGTCGCGGATGGCTTCCTGCAATTCCGTAAAATGCACGGTGAAGAGGTTCACCCGCCCGGCGTAGGCGGAAACCCGCTCCAGCAGCTCGTGGACCTTCATTTCCGCCAATTCGGAAGTATAGGGCGGGGAAGCGAAGTGCACGGCGGTGAGCTTCACGCCGCGCTTGGCGATCATGTAGCCCGCCACGGGGGAGTCGATGCCGCCGGAGATCAGCAGGCAGGCTCTGCCGCCGGTACCGCTGGGCATACCGCCGGCGCCGGGAAGCTGAGAGCCGTGGATATAAGCGGCGTTGTCGCGTACCTCCACCGTAACCACAACGTCGGGGTTGTGGACGTCCACCTTCAGCCTGTGATTTTGCGAAAGGATATAGCCGCCCACCTCGTCGCAGATCTCGGGGGACTTATAGGGGAAGTTTTTGTCGGAGCGCTTGGCGGTCACCTTAAAGGTTTTTGCAAAAAGCAGCTCGTCCTGCAGGTAGTTCCATGCCGTTTCGCGGATCTTGCCGATCTCTTTCTCGCACACCGCGGCGCGGGAGATGCCGACGATCCCGAACACCTTCCCGATGCGAGCCACGGCTTCGTCCAGATCGATGTTTTCGCTGTGCGGCTCCACGGTGATGGTGGACTGGGATTTGCGGAAGGAAAAGTCTCCCAGCGGGGAAATGCGCGTCCGCATGTTTTTGATGAGGATATCTTCAAACGTGTTGCGGTTGAGCCCTTTGAGTGCAAGCTCGCCGTCTTTGATGAGAATGATTTCTTTCATACGTTTATCTGTCTTTCTTTCGCTGTCTTACGTCTGCGCCGATGAAGCACAGCGCGGCGTATTCCCCGATCAGGCGGGAGGAGATGCGGCGGGTATAGCGTTCCTCCAGCTCCTTCATGTTCATGTTGGTGCTGATAATGGTGGGGAGCGACATGTTGATGCGGGTGTTGATGATATTATAGAGCGCCGCGTTGGTGAACTGGGTGGAAAATTCCGCGCCCAGATCGTCCATCACCAGCAGGTCGCATTCCAGCAGCATCGCCTCATACTGGCCGTTTGTGTCGGTTTTGCCGAAACGCTCTTTCTGCAGCTCGTTGAAAATATTCTGAGCGGAATTGTAGAGCACGTGATATCCTTTTCCGATCACTTCGCCGGCGATGGCAAGCGACAGGTGGGTCTTGCCGAGCCCCGTTTCACCGTACATCAGGATGCTCGGGGAGTCCGCGTCGAAATCCGCCGCGTAGTCTTTGCAGAAGTTCAGTATGGTCTCCATCCGCTCGCGGGGGGAGCACTCGTATTTTTTGTCGTAGGCGTCGTCGTAATAATCGAGCCTGAAATCCTCAAAGCGGGAGAATTTCAGCGGCGACTTCCTGCCGGCTTCGGCAAAGGCGAGATTCTTGAGCACTTCGATCTGGCAGGCGCAGAGCTTGCCGTCAGAAACGCCCGTGTCTTCGCATCTGGGGCAGGTGTATTTGGTCTCAAGGTAATCGGGCGCCAGACCGTTTTTCCGCAGCAGGACCTGGATCTCCTGCTGGGCGGCGAGGTTGCGGTTTTTCTGCTCTTCGATCAGCGTCTGCGCTTTTTCGGGGGACATTTCGATGGCGCGCAGCACCGATTGGATGGAATCGATCATTTCGGTCTTCCATTTTTTGTAGTCCGGCTCCAGCGATTCAAAGAGCCGCCGTCTGCCCTCGGCCCCGGCTTCGTTTTCTTCCCGGCGGGCGTCGATGATCTGCTGCGCCTGTTCAAACATTTCTTTTGTATACGCCATCGGTTTATCTCCTTTCTTTTTTTCTCAGCTTCGGCACGGTGGTCTCGCTTTCCCGCATGGCCTTTTCTATATCATAGGAGGCGGGACGGTCCTCCGGCTGCGGATCGGGCTTGCTGCGCGCGCCGTAGGGGGAGGGTTTTGCCTTCTTCGCCGCGGCGGCGTCCATTTTTTCGGTAAAGCTTTTGATCGCCGCTTCGGCGCTCCCGGCGTCGGTCACGCCGTTTTTATGCCAGTCCGATAAAATCTTGTGCATATAGGGGAAGCTCACGTCGGCGGTGTTTTTGCTCATCTGCGCAAAAGCCACCAACAGCGTTTCGGTGGGGAAGTGCCACTCGTCCGTCCATACCGTAAAGTATTTCAGCTGCGGTTTTGTGGGCGTGCGGTTTTTGAGCCCCGCCTGCTGACGGAATTCCTCCCATCGGGCGTTCGCTGTTTCGATTTTCGAGAATTCCGCGTCCGCCAGCTCCAGCGTGTCGATCTCCCGGCGGCTCCAGTCCACGCCCACGGTGTAGATGTAGTTCACGTTGTTTGCCTTGCCGTGGGAGCTTGCGTATTCGCAGATGGTGAGGATCACCTCCACCGGCAGGCCGTAGTAGTCGTGCAGCAGCAAAAGCGCGGCCTGATCCGACGTGCCGATGGTGCGCCCGAGCTTTTCCTGCGCCTCGGCAAAAAGGAAGCGTACCGCTTCGCTCTCTTTGATCCGTTGGCAGATCATGGCGTAGGTGGGCTTCTGGGGTTTCAGGCGGACCGTTTCTTTTTCGGGCGGCAGGGCAGTCTGCGCTGTCTGCGGCTGCGGTTCCTTCGGCGTTGCTTCCCGCCCCGCTTCTTCGGCGGGGTCGTCCGCCGGGCGTTCCTCCAGCAGCAGTCCCTTCTCCGCCCAATAGGCCAATGCGTCCGCCGTTTCGTCGGCGGAAAGGCCCGCGCCGGCAGCGACCGCATCCGTTTGAACGGGGCGGTCGGCGTGGCGGTAAACGTATAAGATCGCCTTGAGGAAGCTGCCCGAAGCCATGCGCAGATGGTCGTCTGCAAGCGAGACGGGCAGCGCGAACATGCCGCCGAAAGCGGCGGGGTTGATTGTATAGGTCATGTTGTTCTCCAATGGGAGACAAATTTGAATTTGA
>CACZOP010000075.1 GCA_902782845.1 Oscillospiraceae bacterium
GAGATCCCTTCAAAAAAGGTATATGAGGACGACAAGATCCTCGCGTTCCACGATATCGACCCCCAGGCCCCGGTGCACGTGCTTATCATCCCCAAAGAGCACATCAGATGGGCGTTCGATATCACTCACGAAAACAGCGGCGTCGTGGCCTATATCTTTGAGAAGATCCCCGAGATCGCAAAGAGCCTCGGCGTGGACGAAAGGGGCTTCCGCATCGTGAACAACTGCGGCGACTGCGCCGGGCAGAGCGTGAAGCACCTGCACTTCCACCTGATGGCGGGGCGCGATTTCGCATGGCCCGCGGGCTGATCGCCTTTTAACGTATGGATCCCTGAACGCCGTTTTGTTCAGGGATCTTTTTTCTGTATACGGACAGAAATCGGAATTTGCGGGCAAATTCCGAAATGAAGTATTGCCGCAATACGGCAATATGAAGTGTTGCCCGTGCGACGGTCAACATTTCGGGAAGGCTTGCGCCTTTGAATCGTATTGCTGCCGCAGGCGATTCCCCGCTGGCGGATATTTCTTTCCCATGCTCCGGCAGGCATATAATCGCAACGCAGTTCCGAAATTTTCGACGCAAAGCGGCGAATCCTTCATTTTTGTCAGAAGGGCAAATACTTCATTTGCCGATAGGTATACTTCATTTCACCGATTTTAGGTGAAACTTCATTTCGGAATCTTCCCCGCACACATTCCCTCCTGCCGCATAGGATGGTATTGAAGACGCGACAGGGAGGTGAACGCGATGTGCTTCGGCAACAATAACTATTGGATTCTGTTTATCATCCTGATCCTGGTGCTGACCGACAACAACGGCGGCTGCTGCAATAACGGCTGCAACAACGGCGGCTGCTGCAACTGATAAGCCGTGAAAACAGCATAATCAGACTCCCCCGCTTTCCCGATCCGAAGGCGAGGGAGCGTTTTTCATCTGAATTTGCCCTGCAGATTTCAATCGCCGGCTTCGCCTTCCGGCGAGCTGCATACACGTCTGCTGCATTCCGTTCTTTCCGTCGACGGCAGAGGGCCGTCCTCAATCCGCCAACGTCCCCATGGGATCCCACGCGGGCAGCACGACGGGCGTTTCATTCAGGCAGGCAAGAAGCGTTTCATCCACGTATTTTTTATTGATGACAAACTGGTAGGCATATTCCCCGAGCCATTCGTCCGAAGCCACCCAGAAACCGTCCTTTCCGCTGTCCGGCCCCCAGCTGTTTTCGATCCGCCAGCGTTCGGGCTCCCCTGCGGGCGAAAGGTGCACGCCCTGCAGCAGCATGGCGTGGTTGGGCAGGCTGTCGTAGAGGTCCAGCCTGCGGCCCTTGTCCATGGAAAAGCGGACGCTCAAAAGCCCTTCGATATTCAGGCTTTCGCGGTCGAAGACCCCCTCGTCCCGCAAAGCGAATTTACCGCAGTCGCTGCCGAACCACACAGGTTCGCCGTCGGCAAGCTGCTTTACAAGGCATCTCCTGATTACGTCCATGGGCGCGTTCACATAGGTCACCCCGCGGCTCCCCGCCACGTTCCCCAGATATTCCACGGTGTAGCTGCGGTAATAAGGCTTGGTCTCCTGCGGCGCATTGATCAGGCTCACGTAGTCGGCGGGGTCAAGGCCCACATACTTTTTATAAAAATCCTGCGGGGTGATATCGTCTTCCCGGATCGTATCTCCGTTTTTGTTCTTCGTCACAAAACTGAATTTACGGGGCGGCTCGCCCAGAGAGATGCACAAAAGCCGGTAGATCTCCTCCAGCATCCGTGTTTTTTCGGCTTCGATCGCTTTCTCCCCCTCGCCGGCCTGCGCCATTTCCCGCAAAGAGAGGGCGTCCTGCCGCAGCAATGCCGTGAGATACCCCCGGAACGCCCCGGAGTTTTTGGAGCTGTGATTGTCTGGATAGGCTTCCGCCGGCAGCACCCCGTATTTTTCAACCAGATTCATCAGCAGGTCCCACTGTCCCCCGTCCTGCACCGGATCCTGATTCAGGAACTGGAAAAGCCGGTCGTCCAACGGCAAATCGGCGGTTTTCACGGCGTTATCAAGGAAAAAGCCCGACCGCTCCAGCTTGTCCCAGAAAAACAGATAGGTCTGCGAGAGCTCCAGCCACTCCAGATTCAGCTTTTTGACGATCCCCGCCCGGAACAGGTTGCAGGCGGCAAAGATCCAGCAGCGGCCGCTGTGCATCTGATCGGTGACCTTGGTGGTGGGCAGCGACACCGAAAAGGCGTGAGGCAGTTCCCTGAGCGCCCGGTAGCTTTTGGCGGCGGATACAATGCCGTTCCCGGCAGCGGCGCCCGAAAGGAGATCGTTGGCGCGATCGGCATGATACGCGGCGGAAAAGCCTGCAATTTTTTCAAAGGTTAAAACGGACATGTTCGGTACCCCCTGTGGTTTTGATGGAACCAGTGTAGCATATTCCGGCGGGATTTTCAAGCGGGATCCGGCAGACATAATATCGTTGCTATGCAATGGTTCGTCGGCACGCTTCGTGTCGCACGGCGCCCCTGCGCCGTCAAAAAAAATCATTTGTTCCATGAGACGCCGCGGGGGTGCGGATCGCCGGAGCCGATCTCTGCCAAAGGCAGAAGCACCGACCGAGCCGGGAGGCGAGACCGGCTTGCTGCCCGGTGAGGCTTAAAGTTTATTTTCGCCACGAAGACGGCGCAGGGGCGCCGTGCTACCGCTTGTCGCCTTGTTCGGCGCTCAGCCGTCGGCAAAGAACAATCGCAGCGAAAAATCGGAATTTGATGAAAAGGCGACTGGATTTTGACAGCGTCAAATTCCTTCATTCTTCTTCATGCATCGGATCCGTCCGGCGTGTTCCGGC
>CACZOP010000076.1 GCA_902782845.1 Oscillospiraceae bacterium
AATATCCAACTTCTGCAGAAACGACCGGGTCGGGCGGCATAATCTGCGCTATTGGCAGTGCAAAGAATATCTGGGGATCGGCCCCGGCGCCCACGGCTTTTTGGGAACGACCCGTTACCGCCAGCCGCCGGATCTGCACGCTTTCCTTGCGGGCGCGCCCTGCGAAGTCACCGACAAAGGCGGCGGCGCGGAGGAGCGTTTTATGCTGGCCCTGCGTACCGACGCGGGCGTGGATATTGACGAAATGAAACGGAAGTACGGCGCGACGTTTTCGCCGCGCTTTGAGAAAAAAACGGAAGCCTATGAAAAACAGGGTCTTCTGACCCGAAAACACAATACGCTGACCTTAACACCGGAGGGGATGCTCGTGAGCAACGACCTCATCGCTTCCCTGCTGGCGGAAATGAAAGACTGAAAAAGAGGGAACCAACCATGCGCTTATCAAACATCATTGCACATATAGAATACGCCTGCGAACACTTCCGCGACGGAGAAATCGCCGACATCGTCTACGATTCCCGCAAGGCTTCCGCCGGCGCGCTTTTCGTCTGCCTGCGGGGGGCGCTGGCGGACGGCCACAACTTCGCGGAAAGCGCCTACGGGAACGGCGCGCGCTTCTTTCTGGCGGAGGAGCCCCTCCCCCTCCCCGCGGACGCCGTAGTGCTCATCACCGAAAACACCCGTGCGGCGCTGGCTGCCGTCAGCGCGGACTTCTTCGGCCATCCGGAGAAAGAGCTGAAGGTGGTGGGGGTCACGGGCACCAAGGGCAAAACCACGGTGACCCACATGCTGCGGCACTGCCTTGACGCCGCCGGGATCAGAAGCGGGGTCATCGGCACCGTGGGCGCTTACTACGGGGATACCTTCGTTCCCACCGTGAACACCACGCCCGAATCGTATGAAACGCTGAAGCTGCTGCGGCAGATGAAGGACGCCGGGTGCGAAGCGGTGTGCATGGAGGTCTCGTCCCTGGGGCTCAAGCACCACCGGGTAGACGGCATCCGCTTTTTTGAGGCGGTGTTCACGAATCTCTCGCCCGACCACATCGGCGGCGCGGAGCACGACAGCTTTGAAGAATACGTCTACTGGAAGCGGCAGCTGTTCTGCCGCTGCGACCACGCGACCCTCTGCGCGGACGACGCCTATACCGAAACGCTGAAAAATCTGCTGACCGTGCCGTATGTGACCTACTCCGCTTTTGCCGATGCGGACGTGCGGGCGGAAAACATTTCGAAATACCACGAAAACAATCTCTTCGGCGAGCGGTTTACCTGCGTTTCGGGCGGCGAAACGGCCACGGTGACCACCGCCCAGCCGGGCCTGTTCAGCGTGCAGAACGCCCTGGCGTGCATCGCTGTGTGCCTGCGCTTCGGCGTGCCGCTGGAAACCGCGGCGGCCGCTATGAAAACCGCCAGAGTGCGCGGGCGCAACGAATGCGTGCCCGTGCCGGCGGACTATAACGTTGTCATCGACTACGCGCACAACGGCCAGAGCTTTCATTCGGTGATCGACACCTTTGCCGACTATCCCCACAACAGGCTCATCACCGTGTTCGGCTCCGTGGGCGATCGGGCGCAGCTCCGGCGGGCGGAGATGGGCGCGGTGAGCGGCGCGAAAGCGGACCTTTCGGTCATCACCACCGACGACCCGGGCTTTGAGGATCCGGCAAACATCGCCGCCGACATCGCCGCGGCGGTGAAAGAAGCGGGCGGCGCCTGTGAGATCGTGCTGGACCGCACGGCGGCAGTGCACCGGGCGCTTTCGCTGGCGGAGCCCGGCGATATTATCCTGCTGCTGGGGAAAGGCCACGAGACCGCCCAGAAGGTGCGGGGCAAAAAAGAGCATTATTCCGACTACGAGGCGGTGGCTTCCTACTACGCCGCAACCAAAAAGGAGAACTGAAAAATGTATACATTCAGAAAAGAAGAAGACTTAAACGCCTTTGAGGATTTCGTGCTGGCAAACGGCGGCATCTATATGCAGAGCGCAAAGTGGGCGCAGGTGAAGCTGGAATGGAACGCCCGGTTTTATTCCGGCTTCGGCGATCACGGCGAACGTGTGCTCACGGCGCTGGTAATGGAACGGCATATCCCCGCGGCGGGAAAGATCTGGTATTCCCCGGCGGGCGCGGTGTGCGATTACGCAAACGCGATGCTGTTAAAGGAATTCGCAGCCTTTATGAAAAGCGAAATGAAAAAAGCGGGCGCCACGGCGCTGTTCTTCGATCCCTGCGTGGAGCTTCGCGTGAACGGCGAAAAACAGGCGAAGGGGAAGCTGGCCCACGACGTGCTTGTCCATGCGGGCTTTGCCCTGAACCCCGACGCTTCGCACCCCTTATATAAATCTCCGGTGCAGCTCATGCTCCCCTTAAAGGACGAAAACGGCAACATGAAAACGCCGCAGCAGCTTTTAAAAGGCTTTGAAAAGGGCGTGCGCTATTCGGTGCGCGTGGGCGAAAACCGGGGGCTCACCGAAAAGATCTATACCATCGAAGACGTGGAGAAGGATCCAGAGATCATGAAGGACTTCGCCGCCGTGATGCGCGACACCTCCGACCGCAACGACTTTGTGGAGCGGGGCAGCGAATACGAGAAGCGCCTGCTTTCGGTGTTCGGGAAAGACGGCATGGATATCATGCTCATTTATTACGACAGGAAAAAAGACGCCGCCCTGCAGGAAGAGCGTCAAAAGCGCAAAGCGGCGCTGGAAGCCGCCCTGCCCACCGCGCCGGAGAAAAAGATCCGGGGCATCAAAGAAGAGATCGAGAGCATCGACAAGCAGACGGAGCACTACAACGAGCGGGTAAAAGAAACCGAAAGCGACCCGCGGGACGAGATCTGCGTGGCGGGCGGCATGACCTCCCACTACAACGGCATGAGCTCCTGCCTCTTCGGCGGCGCGCGCAACCTCCTGCGGAACAACCTGCGCGCCAGCCACTACTTCAACTTCCGCCGCATCTGCCGCAGCATCGACCTGAAAAACGACTGGCACGACCTGGGCTACGTGCTGCTGAAAAACGTGCCGCCGGACGCCGACGGGACCCTCGGCCCCTGCGTGCCCAATGAAGAATTCGAGGGCATCTGCGCCTTCAAGAAGAGCTTCTCCGCCGACTATATTGAATACATCGGCGAATACGTGCTGGTGCAGAACAAGGCGCTCTACTTTTCCTACGCGCACCTGATCGAAAAGGCCCGCGCGGCACAGGGCGTGGTGAACCGCATCGTGAGAAGAAACAGAAAATAACAGCTTACAATAAAAGTGAAACAAAGGAGAAACAACCATGGAATTGATACAGAGCTTTTCGGTGGATCATATGCGCATCGTTCCCGGCATTTTCACAAGCAGGGTCGACGTGCTGGGCGACCATTCGGTCACGACCTACGACGTCAGGCTGAAAAAACCGAACCGGGAGCCGGTGCTCGACGTGGCCGCCATGCATTCGCTGGAGCATATTATCGCCACCTTCCTCCGCAACGAACCCGACTGGAAGGATGAGGTGATCTACTGGGGCCCCATGGGCTGCCTCACCGGCTTCTATCTGATCCTCAAGGGCAACCGCGCGCCAAGGGAGATTTACGGTTTACTGCTGCGCGCCTTCAGATCCGTGGAAGAAGCGGAAGAAGTGCCCGGCGCCGCCCCCGTGAACTGCGGCTACTACCGGATGCACAACCTCGACATGGCCAAATGGTACGCGGGGGAATTCGCCGCGTATCTGGAAGCGAACGCCGACAACGACGCCATCTTTGAATATCCCAAAACCGAACGGCTGGTCACAGACGACGGGCAGCATTTCTACGATTCGTAAGCAAACAGATCCTTTTCTTCGAACATAAAAGAAAACCGAACGACGAATCGGAATTTGTCAAGGACAAATTCCGAAATGAAATATTGCCGCAGTGCGGCAATGTGAAATACGGCTGCGCCGTGTGAAATTTTTCCGTTCCACGGAAAAGTGAAATATTGACCGTCCGGCGGTCAATGTTTCGGAAAAGCCGGCGCTTTTGAATTATATTGCTGCCGCAGGAAAAGCCTGATTGTTTTATGAAATGTGACGCAAATGCTCCGGCAGGAGTATGATCGCAACGCAGTTCCGCAATATTCGACGCAAAGCGGCGAATACATCATATTTGTCCGAAGGGCAAATACTTCATTTGCCGACAGGCGAACTTCATTTCACCGTTTTGCGGTGAAACTTCATTTCGGAATTTGCTCCGCAAATTCCAGCAAAGGGGGCGTACCCATGTCCGGACCCGACCTGTCCGCGCAACACGCGAAGGAGATCGCAAAACGCGAGCGGCAGCTTTCAAAGCCCCGGGGGAAGCTCTACTTCCCCTATCTTCTCCTGATCATCAGCCTCGTTTACGTCACCGACGAGATCGCGTCGCAGGTGGGGACGCTGATGAAAACCGAGATCGCCAACGACATGCTCTCCCACTTCGGGGAATCCTCGGTGGGGGCGCTGGATATCCTCTCGGTGTTCTCGGTCCCCTTTTTGATGCTGGGGATCCTCTATAAGCCGTTGTCGGACCGCTTCGGGCGCAAGCCGTTTTTAGTGATCAACACCCTCGGTATGGCGCTGGGGCTGTTGATCGTTTATCTTTCGGGCAGTATCCCCGTTTACGTGATCGGGGCGTGCGTGATCCAGTTTTTCGTGCCCCACGACATGCAGGCGGTGTATATCATGGAAGCCGCGCCGGATAAACACCGGGCGAAGATCTATTCCGCGGTCAAATGCGTCGCCATGCTGGGCGTGATGCTGATCCCGCTTCTGCGGCGGCTTCTGATGCACGAAACCGCCCAGTGGCGGCGGGTGTATCTGATCCCGGCGGTCATCGGCCTTGTCACCGGCTTTTTCGCCCTCTGCTTCGCCAAAGAAACCGACGCCTTCAACCGTTCCCGCATCAATTACCTGCGGGGCGACGTCGAAGCAAACGGCACCGACGCGCAGGGCGGCGTCCTCCCCGCGCTGAAATTCGTGTGGAAGCACCGGCAGCTGCGGTGGCTCTTCATCGCCCTCGCCTGCGCCGAAACCGGCTTTCTGCTCACCATCGACTACGAAGTCATCCTCACCTACGGCTACGCCGGGCATTTCGTAAAAACCGGCGTGTTCCCAAACCTTGCCGCGGCGGTGGAAAGCGCGGGCGTGAACGAAGTGACGGCGGCTTTGTTTCTCTTCCCTGTGGGCTGCGCGCTGGGGCAGCTGCTCCCGGGCTTTATCGCGGATAAAAAAAGCCGGAAGGCGGCGGCGCTCACCTGCTCTGTTCTGGCGGTCGTATTGCTGCTGGGCTTTATGCTGGGGGCAAACGCCGGTCTGGAGCCCCACCTTGTGGGCTTTTTAGCGGGCGCCTGCATCGGCTTTTTCTGGTCCAATATCGACACCCTCACCATGATGACCGGGGAATCCGCCCCCACGGCGCTCCGGTCTTCCATTTTAGCGGCGGCGAACCTCGCCACCGGCGCCGGCATCGGCCTTGCCTACGGCGTGACCCTGCCGCTGCTCACGGTGTTCGGCAATTCCGCGGCGGGGATCGCCATCCTCTGCGCCGCCGTGCCGGGCCTTGCGGCCGCCTTTGTGATCCTCGCCTTAAAAACCCACGACACCAGGGGCGTGGACTTAAGCCGGGTGAAGGGCGACGAATGGGAAGTCTGACATCCGCTTATCTGAAAACAAAGCTTTTCACTCTATTCAAATCATATCAGGGGGAAACCATGAAAAACAAAGATTCATTCGCATCCGTGGCGGCGAGGCCGGGGAACCCGAAATGGGAGCAGCTCATCCACCGGGAAGCGGAACTCTACCAAAAGCCCAACGACTGCCGCGACCCCTTTGAGCGGGACTACACCCGCATTTTGCATTCCCTCGCCTACCGCCGCTTAAAGCACAAAACGCAGGTGTTTTTCAACATCAACAACGACCACATCTGCACCCGCATGGAGCACGTTTCGCACGTGGAGAGCGTGAGCGCCACCATCGCCAAGGAGCTGGGGCTGAGCGTGGAGCTGACCCGCGCCATCGCCATCGGCCACGATTTAGGCCACGCGCCCTTCGGGCATCAGGGGGAGCGGGAGCTGGGAGAGCTCTCGAAGCTCTACCTGAACAAGCCTTTTTTCCACGAAAAAAACGGCCTGCGCTTTGTGGACGACATTGAGCTGCTGGAGGACGACTACCGCATCTACCGGAACCTGGATCTCACCTACGCGGTGCGGGACGGCATCATCTCCCACTGCGGCGAGGTGGACGAAAACGGCCTGCGCCCCCGGGAGGAGGCCATCGACCTGCAGAAGGAATTCAACCGCGTGGGGCAGTTCGCGCCCTACACGTGGGAGGGGTGCGTGGTGAAGCTGGCGGACAAGATCGCCTATGTGGGCAGGGACATCGAAGACGCCATCCGCCTGAAATTCCTCTCGAAAGAAAACATCGACCAGCTCACCGACATGGCCCGCGCCTACGACAAAAACGCCATCAACACCACGGTGATCATCCACAACATGATCTACGACGTGTGCGAGCATTCCACCCCCGAAACCGGTATCTGCCTGAGCGGCCCGTTTTTTGAACAGCTGAAGGAGATCAAGGATTTCAACTACAGATACATCTACCGCAATCCCCGCCTCGAGCCCTTTACCGCCTACGCGAAGGTGGTGATCGGCGAAGTGTTCCACGCGCTGCTGGACGCCTACCGGGGGGAGGATACCATCGAGGAGCTGCGCCGCCGGAAGGACTGCTACCCGGAGCTCATGGGCGCCTTTGCCGACTGGCTGGGAAAATTCTGCGATTCCTCCCTGAATCTCTTTGCCAACGTCAACGAGAAAAACGCCCAGTGCCACAACAAAAAGATCTACGGGCAGCTCGAGACCCGGGAGATCTATATCCAGGCGATCCTCGACTATATTTCCGGCATGTCCGACACCTATGTGCTCAGGGTATTCCAGGAGCTTATCACGTATTGAACGAAAGGAACACAGCCATGAAAAGAACCTTTTCTCTTATTTTCTGCCTGCTTCTGCTGCTGAGCCTTGCGGCCTGCGGAAACAAAACCGACGATGAATCCACGGCGGAACCGACCACGGCGACCGAATACAAGGGGCCGACGCTGGATGAAATGTCGCCGCCCTCCATGTCCACCGCGATCCCCATCGAGCTGCCCAAAACCTATGCCGAGGTAGACAAATCCGACTTCAAGCCCATTAAAAAGGGGGATTCCTTCTGGCCGGAAACGGAAGCGAGCTCGGTTTACAGCAGCGGCGGCACCCAGTATTTTATCATGGGCAAGGGCGTGGTCTACGCGATCATCGACGGCGGAAACGACGTTTTTTATTCCGCCTATTACGACAAGGACGGCAAGCTCACGTTTCTGGGCGACAACGATAAAAACTGGTATTTCAACGCCGACGGCGATTTTGACTACATGACCTACACCTACACCACCGTATCGGGCACGCAGGTCGTCAGCTTCTATGAGGGCGAGGACACACGATTTGCCGTATACGGCGGGCAAACCTACTACGACGGCGCGCTCAACGAGATGTCGGGAGAGGAACAGGTGAAGCTCGTGACCCGCGTGGCGGCCGCGTTCAGCATGATGGGCGGCCTGAGCGACAGGTAAGTTTATATAAAATGTATAATAATTATTATATTTATTATAAAAATCCACAAAAATCCGCAGGAATAAGCAGGAAATATGGTAAAACATATTGACAAACAAACGTCTTATCCTGTATTATTGAATATAGAAATATAAATATATTTCAAAAACAAAAAGGAGTATTTATTTATGGACTACAATTACAGCAGCGACGCGGCAGTCGCCGGCGCAACAACAGGTATGATCGTCGGTCTGGTGATCGGTCTGGCGCTTTGCGTCGTTATGATCGTCGCCTCGGTCAAGATCTTCCAGAAGGCCGGGAAGCCCGGCTGGCACGCCATCATTCCCTTCCTGAGCAACTACGATCTTTTCGATCTCGCATGGGGCAACGGCATCCTTTTCCTTCTGACCTTCGTTCCCGTGGCAAACATTATCGTTTCGATCATGCTCTACATCAAGCTGGCAAAAGCCTTCGGCAAAGACACCGGTTTCGCGGTGGGCCTGATTTTCCTGCCTTTCATTTTCCTGCTGATCCTCGCCTTCGGCGACGCCCAGTATGTCGGTCCCGACGGCGTACCCGCCGGCGCGCCCGCATATCCCCAGCAGCCTTATCCGCAGCAGGGTTATCCCCAGCAGCCCCAGTATCAGCAGCCGCAGTATCAGCAGCCCCGCCCGCAGCAGCCGCAGTATCAGCAGGCGCCGCAGCAGGCGCCGCAGCAGCCGCAGTATCGCGCGCCGCAGCCCCAGTATCAGCAGCCCCAGTATCAGCAGCCCCGCCCGCAGCAGTATCAGCAGCCCCAGCCCCCGCAGCCTCCGCAGTATCCCAACAATCAGCCTCAATAAGCTGCAGCGTATAGTTAAAATAACAGATCCGGCGGCGGACCAGAACGGTCCGCCGCCGGTTTTTTCTGTTCTTATGGATTACAGCAGCCGTCGGCGCGTTCAGCTCCGTTCCATGTCGCCGCCGAAGAAATCGAAGGGGAAACCGTAGGCCTGTCGGCCGGAGGCGCCTTCGCTCTGCATATCCGCATCCGCGGCGCCGGTATCGGTTTGGGCGGCGGACTGCTTTTCGCCCACCGTGACCGTTACGTCCTGCGTACCGTCGTTTCTTTCCACCGTCAGCTGCAGGCTGCCGCCCGCGCCCGCTTCGGAGATCGCAGCGGAAACGTCGCCGGCGGAGGATACCGTTTTGCCGTTCACCGCCCGCAGCACGTCGCCTGCCTGCAGCCCCGCTTTCTCTGCAGGGGAAGCCGTTTCCACACTTCTCACCGTCACGCCGCCGTCTTCGCTTTCCTCCAGCGAAACGCCGATGTAGGGCTTTACGATCACGCCCTTTTCGATGATGGAGGTGATGATGCTTTTCACGCTGTTGATGGGTATGGCAAAGCCGATGTTGTCGATGCTCGCCTCAGAGGAGCCGGAGCCGGAATACTTGGCGTTGGTGATGCCGATGACTTCACCGTAGAGGTTGAAGAGCGCGCCGCCGGAGTTGCCGGAATTGATGGCGGCGTCCGTCTGGATCAGGTTCATGGTCGTGCCGGAGCTCAGTGTGATCTCCCGGTTCAGGGCGCTGACGCTGCCCTTCGTGAGCGAGAAGGTAAGCTCGCCCAGCGGGTTGCCGATGGCGACCACGTCGTCCCCCACGTTTGCCGTGGCGGAATCGCCCAGCGTAACGGGCTGCAGGCCGTTTGCGTCGATTTTCAGCACCGCCAGGTCGCTGCTCTCGTCGCCGCCCACAAAGACCGCGTCGTAGCTTTCGTTGTTATACGTGGTCACTTTTATGGAGGAGGCGCCCTCGATCACGTGGTAATTGGTAACGATATAGCCGTCCGCGCTGATGATGAAGCCGGAGCCGGAGGCCGCGGCGTTGGTGCGGAAGCCGAAATAGTTGGTGGAAACGATGGAGGTGGTGATGCCAACGGTGGAATTCACGTTGGCGGCGTAGACCTCGGCGGCGGTCATTTCTTCGCCGTTGGTTTTGTAGGCGACCTCCACCGTGGCGGGAGCGCGCCCGCTTTCGTAAACCGTGGTGGAGCCCGCGCCGTTCAGCGCGCCCGTGAGCCCCGCGCCCGCAAGCCCGCCCAGCAGAGAGCAGGAAAGCGCAAGGGCGACGGTTTTCAGCCCGCCGTGCCGCTTCGTTTTTTTCCGCTGATACGGGACCGAATAGGCCGTTTGTCCGGCGGCGTTTTCGCCGGTGAATTCATAGGGCGTATAGCCGTTTTCATATGCATCGTTCTGATTGTTGTAATACATGATTCTTTGCTCCTTTCGGGATTCTTTTTGTCTTTCTGATCCCAAGTTTAGCCCCGAAAGTTTAAATGAGTTTAAAAAATCACGCGTTATTTCTATCAGGTTGTTTTCAGGTTTCTTCGTGCTTTTTCTGAACCAGCGCCCGCAGCTTCACGGCGGTGGGCTTCAGGATACGCTGCGCCACCGGCAGCAGATATTCATTGAAAAACGTGGGCGGGATCTGCCAGTCCTCCGGCCGCGCCGCGGCTCTCAGGCAGCCCCCCTTCCAGCGGATGGGGGAGATCCCGCTGCCGCAGCAGCGGCAGAAATCATGGGGCGCGGAAAAGCGCCGGAGAATGTCCCATCCGTCCAGATCCGGATCGGAAAGGTCAACGTAGTCCGTTTCGGGATAGGTTTGCCCGAAGCGGTCGTTGAAACGGCCGGCGCAGTAGGCGTAGGAACAGGGCGCGAGCCTGCCGCTCCCCAGCATATGGCAGTGGGTGAAAATGCAGTTCCGGAACGCGGGCGCCGGGTCGTCGCTGGGCGTTTGCCGCAGATTCCGGAGAAAAATGTGCACGGGAAGCCCCAGATTATACCGGACGCCGGCGGCGCGGAGCGTTTTTTCGATCTCCGCCTTTTTTGCCCGGGTAGGGGGATAATTCGAAATATCGAAGCTGCATTCCGCCGCTTTGATCCTCGCCAGCGTTTCGGGCGAAAGCGTGGGGATCAGCAGACCGTTGGTTACGATACGCAGGTCGCTGTCGGGGAAGACGGCCCTCGATTCCTCCACATACTCCGCAAGGCGGGGGTTGAGCAGCGGCTCGCCGCCCATCAGACGGATCCGCTCCACCCCCCAGAACAGCGATCTGAGCCGCGCGAGATCCGCCCGGAACACGTCGAAATCGTAAAACCGCCTGCCGGACAGAAGGTTGCAGAAGTCGCAGCAGCCCCGGCAGTTCAGAATGCAGGTCTCGGAGATCTCCGTTTCAAAATAATCGAGTCTGGGCTTTGAAACGTCCGCGGGGATCGGTTCACGCAGATCGGATCTCGCGTCGTAAGGAAACACAAGCACCTCCGCGAATCCGCCGTCCCTGCACAGCGCCGTCGCCGCCTGCAATCCGGCGTTCGGCAAGGCGAAAATCAGCCTGCAGCCTTCGTAGCGGCGCAGCGTTTCGGCAGTGATTTCGCCGCGCAGAACGCAGACCTCCGCCGCCGGGAACATCGCGGTCAGGGCGGAGGGATCGTATGCCTTTTTGCAGAAAATCACCGTTCGCGTCATTGTACCGTTCCTTCTTTATCCATGGTGGTGGTTTCCACGTGAAAGCGCGGGCGTTTTTTTGTCTCCATATAGGTTTTATAAAGATATTCCCCGAGGATCCGCAGCGTGCAGAACAGCAGCCCCGCCACGAACCAGAAGGACGTGAGCAGCGCCAGATCCGTGCGGAAGGCGGCCCCCTGAACGGAGCGCAGGATCAGGAACACCAGCGAAACAACAAACAGAATGAAGCTGCCTCCGGCGCAGAGCGTGGCAAAGGCCAGCGGCGCGTCGGAAAAGGAGGTCACGCCCTCCACCGCCAGCCGGAAGAGCTTTATAAAATTATAGTTGCTTTCTCCGGCGGCGCGGACGTGCCTGTCGTGCTCCACCACCGTGTGCTTCAGGCCGATCTTCGGCACCAACGCCGGCAGAAAGAGATTCACTTCTCCGTAGCTCAGCAGCAGAGAGACCGCCCTGCGGCTCATCAGCCGGTACTGGCTGTGCTCCCGGATCAGCTCCGTGCCGAGCAGCCGCATCAGCCGGTAAAAGGTCTCAGAGGTCAGCCGCTGTAAAAAGGGATCCTCATCCCGGCGGCGGCGTACCCCGTAGACGATCTCATATCCCTCATCAAAACGGTCGAGCATCTCGTCCACGGCGGCGATATCGTCCTGCAGGTCGCAGTCGGCGGTCACAACCACGTCCGCCTGTTTGATCGCCTGCGTCATGCCCGCAAGATAGGCGTTCTGTTCTCCCGCGTTATGGCTGAGCTTCACGCCCTCGAACACGGGATCTTCCCCGTGCAGCGAAGTGACGATCTCCCAGGTACGGTCGGCGGAGCCGTCGTCCACAAACAGGATGCGGCTGTCGGCGGAGATCCGCCCCGCGTCCCGCAGCGCCAGAAGCTTCGCTTTCAGCACCGGCGCGGAAATGGGCAGAACGGCCTCTTCGTTATAGCAGGGGATCACAAAATAGAATACGGGCAGCATAAAATCGCTCCTTTGGGAAATCAGAATTCCTTCCGCGTTCAGCCGCGGTAACCGGCAAGCGCTTCGGAAACGTACAGGATCTCGGCGTCGGTCAGCAGCGGATGGGAGGGGATCGACACGCAGCGGGAGAAAAGCGCTTCGGTGACCGGCAGCGCGCCCGTCCGCGGCAGATACGCCGCAAACACCGTCTGCAGATGGCAGGGAACAGGATAGGGCACGCCGGTCTCGATCCCTCTTTCTTCCATATACCGGCGGAAGCGGCCGCGGTCGTCGGTTTTCAATACAAACAGATGGTAGGCGTGGCGCACGCCCGGCCGCGTTTTCTGGGGAACGAGCAGCGGATTGCCGTTCAGCGCCGCCAGATACCGGTCGGCGATCTCGTTTTTCCGCCGGACAAAGGGCTCCAGCGTGCCGAGCTTTTGGGTCAGCACCGCCCCCTGGATTCCGTCCATCCGCATATTATAGCCCGGGACCGTGTGGTCCCCCTCGGGCGTGCGGGCATGTTTTTTCAGGCTGTTTATCGTTTCAACGATCTCCGGCAGGGGGCTTGCCACCGCGCCGCCCTCGCCGAAAGCACCGAGATTTTTGGTGGGATAAAAGCTGAAGCAGGCGGCGTCGCCGAAGCAGCCGGCCTTCACGCCGTTCTCCTCCGCGCCGGAAGCCTGGGCGCAATCCTCGATCAGAGGGATCCCGGCGTCTTCCGTCAGCTTTTTCAGCGCGGCCGTATCAAACAGATTGCCGTAGAGATGCACGCCCAGCACCGCCTTCGTCCCGGAGGTCAGCAGCAAACGCACCTGCGCCGGATCCAGCTCCCACGTGTCAGGCTCGCAGTCGGCGAACACCGGGGTCGCGCCGGTCATGCACACGGCGGCGGCCGTGGCCGTAAAGGTGGCGGAGGGCACGATCACCTCGTCCCCGGGGCCGATCCCGAAGGCTTTGAGCGCAAGAAAGAGCGCGTCGGTCCCGCTGTTCACGGCGCTTACCCGCCGCCCGCCGAGATAGGCGCCGAAGGCTTCCTCAAAACGGCGCACAAAGCTGCCGTCCGCAAACTGCGCGCTGCGGCAGACCTCGTCGAACAGCGAAAGATACGCTTCCCTGTTCTGCAGATATTCCCGCTCCAGCACATACATCGGCACCCGCATCCGTATACACCTCTTAAAACTTCGTTAATATTATTATTTTATATAAATATGCAGGGCTTGTCAATAGCCGCAAATACGATCGCGCGGTAAAAAACAAAAATCAATGCACTTCGCCGGGAGGCGGACGCGGCGACCGGACACTTCGGCGCCGATCCCGTCCCCCCATTCCCGCGCGGTCATTCCAGCGTCCGCACGAAAGCCGCCAGATCGTCGAACACGGCGACGTCCGCAGGTTCCGGTTCCGGCTTCCCGCAGCGCAGGAACACCGGCGTACACCCCGCGTTTTTGCCGGTCCCCACGTCTCTGGCCGTATCCCCGACCATATAAGAGGCCGAAAGGTCGATGTGCATCTCCGCCGCCGCCCGCAGCAGCAGGCCGGGCTTCGGTTTGCGGCAGTCGCAGTCGATCTTCAGTTCCGGCGCTTCGCCCGGGAAACCTTTGTCCGGATGATGGGGGCAGACGTAGATCCCGTCCAGAAAAGCGCCTTCCGCCCCCAGCAGCGTCTGCAGCCGCCGGTGGATATCGCAAAGCGTCCGTTCGTCGCAGAGCCCCCGGGCCACCACGGGCTGGTTGGTGGCGAGCACCGCCAGATATCCCAGCTCGTTCAGCTTTCTCACCGCCGCGGCAGCCCCGGGCGCCAGCTCCAGGCAGGCAGGGTCGGAAATAAAGCCGCGATAGACGTTTACGGTGCCGTCTCTGTCTAAAAACACCGCCCGCTGGGGCCTATCCCGCCGCCGCAGCCGGGGCAGACCCGCGGCCACGTCCCTTTCCACAGCCGCCAGCCGTTCCGGGGTGCCCATATCCTTTACATACTCATAGCTTTTATAAGCGTAGATCCGCCCGGTGGATACGGCGGGCAGCAGCAGATCCCGGTCAAGATCCGCCGGTCCGTCCGGCGAAAAATCCTTCAGCAGCGCCGGGGACAGGATCCCGATCCCGGCGTTGCACAGGTTTTCATAAACGGCGGGCTTGCCCTCCTTGGGCAAAAAGCCCGTCACGCGGCCGTTTTCCTCCGTTTGCAGCAATGCGCTGTCAAAGGGATGGGCGTTGGGGTGCGCGAAAAGCGTTGCAAGCGCGTTGTGTTTTTTGTGGAATTCCAGCATGGAGGCCAGGTCAAAATCAAACACAAGGTCGCCGTTGAGCAGCAGGAAATCCTCTTTCAGATCCAACAGCGGCAGCGCCCCGGCGGTCCCAAGCGGCGCGGGCTCCTTATAATACCGCAGCGAAACACCGAGGTCCCGTCCGTCGCCGTACCGCGCTTCCAGCAGCGCGGACATGTGGCAGGTGACCACGGTGATCTGCGTGATCCCTTCGTTTTTCAGCGCCGTGAGCTGCCGGGTGAGCACCGGCACGCCCGCCACGGGAAAAAGAGGCTTGGGGATATCGTCCCGCAGCCCCGCCAGCCGCGCGCCTTTGCCCCCCGCAAGGATCACCGCCCGCATATCGTCCGCCCCTTTCTCCGCCGTTCTTTTTTTCCTGTTCCGATTGTACCACACATCCGCTTCTTTTACAATACGTGCACGGTCTGCTTATTGACTTTTTCCTTCTTTTTCTTTATAATTTATATTAAGAACCGAATTTGTTTTTTTCATAATCACAAATTCCGGGCGGAGCGGCGGCGGAGACCGCCGGCTGCCTTGCCGGAGAACGGAGGGCGCGCATGGCGACGAAACTGGCGATTATTTCGGATCTGCATCATTTTTCAAAAACGCTGGGAACCGCGGGCAGAGCCTATGAGCTGCGCAGCGGCAGCGACCAGAAAGCGCTGGCGGAAAGCGGCGATGTGATCGACAGCGTGTTCAGAACGCTGGGCGAAAGCGACGTTGACGCGGTGCTGATCGTGGGGGATATCACCAACGACGGCGAGCGGGCTTCCCACGAGGAGA
Organism: Oscillospiraceae bacterium; assembly: GCA_902782845.1. Classification (GTDB taxonomy): domain Bacteria; phylum Bacillota; class Clostridia; order Oscillospirales; family Acutalibacteraceae; genus RUG806. Next base: position 15,085 of record CACZOP010000076.1, read on the forward strand.
TGCGTGAAAAACTGCGTGCGCTGCGGCTGAAAAAGCCCGTGTACCTGATCACCTCCACCCACGACTGGTGCACCGACGGCAACGCCCGCCGCTACGTGGGCGCAGAAGTGTTCCACGACGTCGAGACCGTCGGCGGCGAGGAGCTGGCGGACTATTACGACGAATTCGGCAAAGAAAACGAGATCTCCCGCTACAAAACCGACAGGGGCTTTTATTCCCGCTGTTTTCAGGTAAGCGACGATCTCCGGCTGCTGGCGGTAAACGACGATATGGACGGCGAGGGCGGCAGATCCGGCTATTCCCCCGCCCATCTCAACTGGATGCGGGAGCAGCTTGCGGCGGCAAAAAAAGCCGGGCAGAAAATCATTGCCATGGAGCATCATCTGCTGCTGTATAACCTCTCGCCCCTCATCAACAAAGGGCAGAGCATCAGCAACAACTACGAAACCGCCGAAGCGCTGGCGGACGCGGGACTGAAGCTGATTTTCGTGGGGCATTCCCACATGCTGCGCACCACCGAATACGCGACGCCCGCCGGGAATAAGATCACGCAGATCAACGTGGGCGCGCTCTGCGGCTATCCGGCGCCCGTGAACCGTCTGACGATGGAAGGGCCGAAAGCTTATCACAAGGTTGAATTCCTGGACGGTTTTATGGCGAACGGCGCCTTTGCGGATAAAGAATTCTTCCGGCAGCACACCGCTAACGTCCTGCTGCATCTGGTGAACGCCGCCGCCTCCGGGAACAAACAGGATACGATGGACCGGCTGGACGCGCACGGCATCAGACTGAAAGAAAGCCTGTATCCCGTTTTGCATATCGGCGCGAAAAAGCTGCAGAAGCTCACCGTTGGCAGGGCGGGGAGGCTGGTAAACTGCCTCACCCTCGGCAAAGGCGTGGACCGGGCGGCGGTGAAGGCGCTGAAAAACGACCGCCTGCTGCCCTATGTGATCGACCTCTTCCTCTGTGTGTTCGACGGCTCCGAAAGCGCAAAAGCCCTGCCGGACGCGGCAAAAACCATCGCGCGGGACGTGGGGACCCTGCCGGGCAGAGTGGTCTCAAAGCTGCCCGTCGGCCGATCCCGGAAAGAAAGCATCCGAAAGATCACGGGGCAGATCGAGGCGCTGGTATTTGAGCTGGTGGATCCCGCAGGCCCCGATAATATAGAAAGCGTGATCGAGCTGTGAGCCTGCGGACAGACGCCGAGCAGATCATTCGCGCCGCCATCCGCGCGGCCGACCCCTACGAAAACACGGCGGACATTCTCCGCACGCTGCAGCTGCCAGAAAAGGCGCGCGTTTTCAGCATCGGCAAAGCGGCGATCCCCATGGCAAAAGCGGCGGCAGACGTGCTGGGAGACCGCATCGCCTATGGGCTCGTTGTAACAAAATACGGCCATACCGGGGATTTTTCCTCTCCGTTTTTTCAGGTGATCGAGGCGGCGCACCCCGTGAGCGACGACAATTCCGTCCTCGCCGCCGAAACCGCCATGGCGGCGGTGAAGGATCTTGGAGCGGACGACGCCGTGCTCGTGCTGCTCTCGGGCGGCGGCAGCGCGCTGTTTGAGGCAAGCAAAGTTCCGCCCGCGCTGCAAAGGGAGATCACGGAAAAGCTGCTGGCACGGGGCGCTTCCGTCAACGAGCTGAACGCCGTGCGCAAACGGCTGAGCCGGGTAAAGGGCGGCAGATTCGCGGCGCTCTGTTATCCCGCGCGGGTGATAACCGTGGCGCTGTCGGACGTTTTGGGGGACGACCGGGGCGTGATCGCTTCGGGCGTCACGACGCCGGACGAGACCGCGGACGAAACGCTGCAAAAAATCGCGGAAAAATATCTGTACGACGTGCCGGAACAGGAGCTCCGGGCGCTGTATCAAAACGAAAAGCTTACGATCAACGACGGCGGTTATGTTTTCGCCGGGAATATCCGTATGCTCTGCGCGGCGGCGGTAAAAGCGGCGGAAGCTTTGGGCTACAAAGCAAGGCTGCTCACCGAAGCCCTCGCCGGCGAAGCGCGGGAACAGCCCGGAAAGCTGCTGCGGGCGCTCCCCCCCACAGGGAAACACGCCCTCATCTGCGGCGGCGAGACCACCGTGACCCTGCACGGAAACGGCAAGGGCGGCAGGAATCAGGAAATGGCGCTCGCGGCGGCGATTTTGCTGCAGGGGACGGAAAACGTTCTTTTTGCGAGCGTGGGTTCCGACGGCACCGACGGCCCCACAGACGCGGCGGGGGGCTTTGCCTCCGGCGGCGCCTGCGAAAAGATGCGAACAGCGGGCGTCAGCCCGGAAGCGGCGCTGGCCAACAACGACGCCTATCACGCCCTGAAGGCCGCGGGGGATCTGATCGTCACCGGCCCCACGGGAACCAACGTGAACGACCTGACGATCCTGCTGACGGACAGGTGAACCGGAATTTGCGAAGCCGATGCGGAATGCAGGCTTATTGCGAATTCAGAATTAAGAGATCAGAATCAGGAAGCGTTTTTCCGGACCGTGTTCCGGCAGGAATAGGATTGCAATGCAGTTGAAGAAAATCCAAATTCCGCCTTCCGGATTCCGGATTGATTTGAATAAAACAGGGAAAGGAGCCCCCTATGACCAGAGTATGCCTCACCGGCGCCACGGGACACGTGGGATACGCCATCTTAAAGGAACTGCAGAACCACGAAGATAAGGACGTGAAGATCCTCATCCGCAAAGACAGCGATATATTCGACGGGCTGCGCTGCGAAAAGGAGAAGGGCGACGTCACCGACTACGACAGCCTTATCCGCGCCTTTCAGGGGGTGGATATCGTCTACCACGTGGCGGGCTGCGTGGAGATCAAGCCCGGCAACGAGGAACACGTATACGACGTGAACGTCAACGGCACCAAAAACGTGCTGCGGGCCTGCCGCAAGTGCGGGGTGAAGCGCATGGTATATATGGGCTCGGTGGACACCTACATTCCCCTGCCCGAAAACCAGGTCATGCGCGAAACGTGGTATTACGATCCCGACGAGCTGGAGGGGACCTACGCCAAAACCAAGGCGGAGGCCACCGCGTGGGTGCTTTCGTACAACGGCAAGGGCGGGCTCGAGACCGTGGTTTGCCAGCCCAGCGCCTGCATGGGGCCCTATGACTATAAGGTCTCGGCCATCGGCAGCATGATCCGCATGTTCATGGGCGGCAGCTTCCCCATCACCATGACCTTCGGCGGCTACAACTTTGTGGACGTGCGCGACGTTGCGAAGGGCACCGTGGCGGCGGGGGACGTTCCCGGCGCCGCAGGGCAGGTGTATATCCTCTGCAACAAAACCTGCACAGTGGATGAATTTATCCGTCTGCTCGCCAGGGTCTGCGGCAACAAGCCCCCGCGGATCAAGCTCGGCAAGGGCATTATCGACTTTGCCGCTCCCATTATGGAGAGCTATTATAAGGCAACAAAACAACCGGCCATCTTCACCCGCTACGCCGTCCGCAAGCTCTGCTCCAACTGCAATTTCTCTTACGAAAAGGCGGCGACGGAGCTGGGCTACGCGCCCCGTCCGCTGGAGGAAAGCCTGAAGGATACGGTGGAGTGGATCAAAGAACACGAAGAAGCCGAAAAGGCAAAAACAGAGGCAAAGGCCATGGCCCATGCCGCGGCGCAGGCGGAGGCGGAAGCAAAAGCCGCCGCGGCGGCCGTTGCGGCGCTGAGAAACGACGAATCCATTGAAGAAGCGCCGGACGAAGCCCCCCAAGCGGAACAGGATGAAACGATCGCCCGGACGGAAAAAACCGAAGCCGCGGAGAAAACGCCCGGGATTTTCAGTCGCCTGCGTTTTGGCAGACGGGCGAAAAAAGAAGAAACCGCCGACGCACCGGCGGACGGTGAAACACAAGACGCGGAAGAACCCGCGAAAGCAGAACAATAACAGCGAGAAAAACGGTTCCCTTGCTCCGGCAGGGGAACCGTTTTTCAGAGGAAAAAAAGAGGGATGCAGGCACGCGTGTCCGCATCCTTCTTATCTTTTGACCGATTCCCTTTTGCGGCTTTACGTTTCCGCGCTGCCGCCGTCGGGGCGTTGGGGCGGTTGGCCGCCGAAGTTCGGCGCGTTTCCGCCGTCTTCGGGCGGGGTGGGCGCCTGTCCGTCTGCGCCGCCCGGGAATGCGCCTTCCCTGCCGGAAGACTGCCCCGCTTCGCCGCCGCGTTGACCGCCGCCCATCTTGCCGCCCATGCCGCCCATGCCGCCAAGCTCAGAATACTGCAGGGACGTCATTTCCACAGTTTTGCTCTCGCTGCCCGCCGTAACGGTGCAGGTCTGCCCCTGTGCGATTCCCGGCGCGCTGATCACCGCGCACCGATAGTCCTTTTCGGGCGTGAACGTGGCTAAAACGCTGCCGTCGGCTGCCGTGACGGTAATGGGCGTGCCCGCGCTGCCCGAAAGGCTCACCAGCATGCTCCCCTGGGTGGAGGCGCTGCCGAAATTCTCCGCCATGCCGCCGGCGTCCGCGGCGATCACAACGCCGCCGGTGATCGTTGCCCCTGTGCCGTAGTCCAGCGTGCCGTTGCCAGCGTTTGTGGGGCCGGAAATATACACCTCGCCGCCGCTCACCAGAAGGCTGCCGTTGGAATCCAGCCCGTCGCCTTCGGCGTTGATCACCAGTCTGCCGCCGTTCACCTCCAGCGCGCAGCTCTCGTCCACGTCCATCATCATGCCGCCCATGCCGGGGCCGGGCATACCGCCGCCCGTGCCGAAGCTGTCGCCGGAGCCGCCTTGGCCGCTGCCGTCGTTGCCGCCCGCCGCGTTCACGCCGTCGTCGCTCGACTTGATATAGATCTCGCCGCCGTTCACCGTTACGGTGTTGCCTTCCAGCCCCTCGCAGCATTCGGATATTTTAATGCTGCCGCCGTTGATCAGCAGCTCCGATTCCGCGTGGATACCGTCGTCGGCGGCGCTGATTTCAAACGTTCCGCCTTCAATATACACAAAGCCCAGCGTCGCGTCGTCGTCGTTGCTCGCGTGGAGCGCGTCCTGCCCGCAGGTAAGGCTGAAGCTGCCCTCCTGCACCCTGACGTCGTCTTTGCCCGCCAGCGCGTGGCGCGCCGCGTTCACCGTGTAGCTGCCGCCGGTGAACACCAGCGAATCCTTCGATACCACCCCGTGCCCCGTTTCGCTGGTCACCGTCAGGCTGCCGCCGCCGTTAAAGGTCAGATCCTCTTTCGAAAAAATGCAGGCGTCAACGTTGTTGTCGTCCACGGCCGCAAATTCGCCGGTGTTCGACAGTGTGTTTTCGCTGCCGTCGGCCAGCGTTACCACCACCTTGTCGGCGCATTTCACGTAAAGCGGGGCGCTGCCGCTGTTGGAAATATTCGCGTTTTCCAGCACCAGCTGCACTTTATCCTCTTCGCCCGCATCCACCACCACGCTGCCGTTCTCAAGGCTGCCGGTGAGCAGATAGGTCCCTTCGCCCGTAACGGTCACAGTGCTCCCCGCGATCGTTACGTTCGCGCCGTCCGATCGGGCGGCGGATCCCGAAAGCCGGATGGTAACGGTTTCGGTTTCGTCGTAGCCCGCTTCTTTATCGCGGGAAGAAAACATATCGGCGTAGGTCAGGTTTTCGCCCGCGCCCGCCGCGGCGCTTTGCTGCTCCGCACCGGCAATCGTCGTTTCGGTGGAAACTCTGCCGCAGGCGCAAAACCCCAGCGTAAGCCCCGCCGCCAATATCGCAATGATCTTCTGATGCTTCTTTTTCATGGTTTGTCTCTCCTTATTGAACGGATTCGGAATAACAGATCGGCATACGTCTGCTGTATGCGTCATGCCGCAATCAAAGGTCTCCGTCCCCCGTGTCGGCGTCGTTCAGCAAAATCTCCAGATTTCCGTTCACCAGCCGCAGATCGTCAAGAAACGCCTTTTCGTCCGCGCCGGCTTTCAGCGTCACGGCGTATTTCAGCTTGAACATCGTGCCCATGTTGGTGGTTTTTACCCGCAGGCGTCTCACTTCGTCGGTATACTTTTTGAAGATCCCGTCAAACACGCCGGTAAAATTCAGCTCTTCGGGGATGGTCACGGTCAGCGTTTTCTCCCGGTCCGCTTTTTTGTTTTCGCCGAAGCCCGTCGCCCCCAACACCAGGAACATCAGGCCCATCACAAGGGTAAACAGCGCTGCGTAGGCAATGTAGCCCATACCCGCGATCAGCCCGATGCCCATGGCCGAGAAAATCAGCACGATCTCCTTTGCGGTGCCCGCAGCGGACCGGAAACGCACCAGACCGAACGCGCCCGCCACGGCCACGCCCGCGCCGATATTGCCGTTTACCAGCATGATCACCACGCACACCACTGCGGGCAGGAGCGCCGTTGCCAGCGCAAAGCTTTTGCTGAACCGGTTTTTTGCCGAAGCGAAAAGGCTGAACAGCAGCCCCAGCGCCAACGCCGCGCCCATGCACAAAAGAAAGGTTTTCACCGGAATCACGGTTTGATCTGCGGAATCGAATAATCCGCCGAAAACAGAATCGTTAAGCATAACAGAATCCTCCTTCATTTGCTTCCCGCAGCCGCTTCTGGTAGGCGGCCCCGTATTTTGAAAAGCTTGTTTTGTAAATTTTGTTTTCGCTCAGAACGTCGATCAGCCATTGCGGCAGGCGGCCGGGGGCTTTTGCCTCCATCAGCACGTTTCCCTGCGCGAGCAGCAGTTCTCCCCGGGTCCCGCCCGAAAACCGCAGGTCGGTCCGGCGAAAGCGGATGTTTTTGTCAAAGGTCAGCCGAAAATCCCCGTCCCCCGCAAAACTGTCGCGTTCGCAGGCGATCAGCACCGCCGGCCGCAGATTTTTGTAAAAAGAAAGAAAATACTCGATCTCCCGCTCGATCTGGCTGCCCGTGCGGTGCACGTCGCCCTGCAGCCACGCCGCCGCCGATGCGGCATTCAGCCCCACGCGGCGCTTATACACCACGCCATCGTATTTTTTCTTGATCTCCACGTAGGCGACGGCATCCGCGGCGGGTTTGCCGTAAACCCGCACCCGCAGTTTTTCTTTGTAGGCGGGGCGCTCCAGCGAGCGGCGGATCAGCAGGCTTTCGGGCGTGTCGTAGTAGATGCTGGTCACGGTGGAAGAAGGATAGGCGTCCGGCCTGCATTCCCGCTCCGCCGCCGCTCTCACCGCGGCATACTGCGCGGGTGTGAGCAGAAATTTCAGCTCCCTGCGTTCAAATTTATTCTGGTAGCTCATGGTTGTTCGCCTCCTTTGGTTCACAGTATACGGGGACAAACTAAAGCGGAGTTAAAATCCAAACGAAAATCAAACCAATTTTTTTGCTGTATAAATTTTCCCTTTTTGCCCACACTATAAACAGGTGATTCCACCGAGAAAGCACAAAAAGGAGAAAGCGATTATGCAGTTGAATCAAAAGGAAAGCAGCTTTGTAAAGGAGCTCAAGGAACAGGAAAAGCTCTGCATCGAAAAGTATCAGAAGGCGGCGAACTGCGCCGTGGACGGCCAGCTCAGGGGCCTGTTTGCGGATCTGGCTCAAAAGGAGCAGACGCATCTGGATTCCCTCACCCGGATGGAACAGGGAACCGTAACCGTGCCGCAGCCCTCAAACGCCGCCATGCCCACCTTTACCGGCACCTACGGCGCGAGCGAAACGCCCGACAAGAAGAACGACTGCTACCTCTGCACCGACGCGCTGGCGGGCGAAAAACACGTATCGTCCCTTTACGACACCTCGGTGTTCGAGTTCCGCGACGACAACGCCCGCAAGCTGCTCAACCACATCCAGAGCGAGGAACAGAACCACGGCAAGATGATCTATAATTATATGTCCGCCAACGGCATGTATAACTGAGCGGACCCGGAAAACAGAAGCACAGGCATTCGTCCCGCTGCGGCTCCCCTGCCGTACAGCGGGATTTTTGACGGCAAACCCCGGGGCAGGCGCGCGGCGGATTTTCTCATCCGGAATCCTGCCGGGAAAAGCCGGAAAACCGAGCGGCGGAAAGAATTTTCTTGACAAGACGGAAATCTTATGGTATTATTGCTATGCGTTTTAGCAAACTAAAGCGCTAATATGTTAGCGCAACAAAAAAAGAAAGAGGTATTACAACATGAAAAAAACCGTATCCCTGCTGCTTGCGCTCGTGATGATCCTCGGCTGCGCGTTCGCGTTCACCGCCTGCGGCAACAAAGAAACCGCCGACGAGACCACCGCCGCCGCTGACGACGCCACCGCCGCCGACGTTTCCGCCGACGGGCAGAAGCTGATCGTTGGTTTCGACGCGGAATTCCCGCCCTTCGGCTTCGTTGCGGAAGACGGTTCCTACGACGGTTTCGACCTTGCCATGGCAAAAGAGCTGTGCAGCCGTCTCGGTTGGGAATTTGAGGCTGTCGCCATCGACTGGAACTCCAAAGACGCCGAGCTTTCCTCCGGCAACATCAACTGCATCTGGAACGGCTTCACCTACACCGGCCGCGAGGATCAGTACACCTGGTCCGATCCCTACGTAGACAACAGCATCGTGCTGGTGGTGAAAGCGGATTCCGGCATCACCACGCTTGCCGATCTGGAAGGCAAGAGCGTAATGGCCCAGGCCGGTTCCTCCGCCGTTGACGCCATCAACGACAAAGAAGAGTTCAAAGCGAGCTTGAAAGAAGTGGTTGAGCTTCCGGATTACAACACCGGCTTTATGGATCTCGACAGCGGCAGCGTGGACGCCGTGGCTGCGGATCTCGGCGTCGCCACCTTCAACATCAACGCCAAAGACGGCGAGTATGTGATCCTTGAAGAGCCGCTTTCCACCGAGCAGTACGCCGTGGGCTTCCTTCTTGGCAACACCGAGCTGCGCGACGCCGTGAACGCCGAGCTGCTGAAGATGGCCGAAGACGGCACCATGATGTCCATCGCGGAGAACTACGTGGACGACGGCCTTGTGCTGGAAAGCCTTTGCCTTGTAAAATAAGCAAAACGGATAAAAATGAATCTTCGGAGCGGAAATGGGCTTCTGTTTCCGCTCTCTCATTTTGAAAAGGAAAGGATCGCCGCGGGACGGTGAACGGCACCGCTTATGACGTTTTCAACCATGGTGGGCGAGCTTGCCCACGCATTTATCAATACCTTCCTGATTTTCGGGTTCACGCTGATCGGCGCGCTTCCGTTCGGTCTGGCGGTCTACTTCGGGAAAAAAAGCAGATTCGCGCCGCTCAGGTGGATCACGGAGGTTTATATCTCCATCATGCGCGGCACGCCCCTGATTTTACAGATCATGGTCATCTACTACGCCCCGCCCCTGCTCTTCCACGTGACGCTGCCGGGCAACTGGCGGTTTTCCGCGGTGGTGGTGGCGTTCATCATCAACTACGCCGCCTATTTTGCCGAGATCTACCGCGGCGGCATCGAGAGCATTCCTGTCGGGCAATACGAGGCCGCGCAGGTGCTGGGCTACCGCAAGGGGCAGACCTTTATCAAGATCATTCTGCCGCAGATGGTAAAGCGCACCCTTCCCGCGGTAACGAACGAGGTCATCACGCTGGTGAAGGATACCTCCCTCGCCTCCGCCATCGGCACCATCGAGATGTTCACCAAGGCAAAGCAGATCGCCGTGTCGCCCCGGTCTCCCGGGATGCTCACCTTCCTTGTGGCGGGAATTTTCTACTACGTGTTCAACGTGATCGTGGCGTTCGTGATGAAAAAGCTCGAAAAAGCGCTGGATTACTATCAGTAAGGAGGAGACGGCTGTGCATATTCTGGATATTCAAAACGTGCAGAAATCCTTCGGCAGCAACCATGTGCTCAAGGATATTTCGCTCACCGTGGATAAGGGCGAGGTCGTTTCCGTGATCGGCCCCTCGGGTTCCGGCAAATCCACCTTCCTGCGCTGCGCCACGCTCCTTGAAACCATGGACAGCGGAACGCTGCGGTATATGGACGAAACCGTGGCCGCCATGGAGGGCGACAGGATCGTTTATACCAAAGATCTGAAAAAGGTGCGAAGCTATTTCGGGCTGGTGTTTCAGAATTTTAATCTCTTCCCGCACTACAGCGTGTGGAAAAACGTGACCGACGCGCCGCTGCACGTGCAAAAGCGCGACCCAAAAGAAGTGAAGGAAACGGCGCTGGAGCTGCTGGATAAAATGGGGCTGGGCGACAAGGCGGACGCTTATCCCTGCCAGCTTTCGGGCGGGCAGAAGCAGCGGGTCTCCATCGTGCGCGCCCTCGCCATGAAGCCCGAGATCCTGTTTTTCGACGAACCCACCTCGGCGCTGGACCCGGAGCTTACCGGCGAGGTGCTCAAGGTGATCCGCCAGCTGGCCGAGGCCTCCATGACCATGGTGATCGTGACCCACGAAATGGCCTTTGCCCACGCGATCTCTGACCGGGTGATCTTTATGGACGGCGGCGTGATCGTGGAACAGGGAACCCCGCAGGAGCTGTTTGAGGGCACAAAACAGGAGCGCACCCGCCAGTTTTTGCAGAATTATCAACGATGAACCTTTGTTACGCTTTACTGGACCCTACAAAAAACATCACCGCGCTGGTCACGTCGGCGGTATCGCCCGCCGGGCGGCTTTCGGCGGCGCGGCAGATCATGCAGAAAGAGCCCGCCTGTGAGCAGGTGGGCTTTGTGTATTCCGACTCGTCCGGCGCGCCCTGCCTCAGCATGGCGGGCGGGGAGTTCTGCGGCAACGCCTCCATGTCCGCCGCAGCGCTGTTCTGCGCCCAAAAAGGCCTTTTGCCCGGGCAGACGGAAAAAGTGACGCTGCAGGTTTCCGGCGCCGGTCGCCCGGTTTCGGTGCAGGTTACGGCAACGGACGAAAAGCGCTTTGCCTGCACGGTGACCATGCCGCCGCCGGAGCGGATTGCCGAAGAGCGGCTCACGTTCCGCGGCCGGGAATACGTGTTCCCCGCGGTGTATTTTGCGGGGATCGCGCACTGCGTCCTGCCCGAAAACGCCCTGACCCGCGCCGAAGCCGAACAGGCGGCGAGGGGCTGGTGTGAAGCGCTGGGCGTGCCGGGGCTGGGGCTGATGCTCTTTAACGACAATAACAACACGCTGTCGCCGCTGGTGTATGTGCCTGCCGTGGACACGCTGTTCTGGGAGAGCTCCTGCGCGTCGGGCACCACCGCAGTGGGGGCGTATCTGGCAGGAAAAACCGGGGCGGACGTGGATCTGGCGGTGAAAGAACCCGGCGGCACGCTGCAAATCCGCGCGACGGACGGAGAACTGCTGCTGTCGGGAACCGTGACCCTGCTGGCG
>CACZOP010000077.1 GCA_902782845.1 Oscillospiraceae bacterium
CAGCTCGCCGCCGGTCACGTTGATACCGCCGCCGTGCATCGTACAGTAACCGCCGGTGATCCTGCCGCTGTCGTCGCCGCTGCTGTCTTCGATCGTCAGCTTGCCTTCTACTGTGAAGCAGTTCCCGTAACGATTCGAGCTTGCGTTGATACCGGTCAATCCGCGGTCGATCGTGTGGCCGTTCAGATCCAGCGTAACGGCCGTATCTGTGGGAACGTCGACCGGTCTGTCCCCTTCTGCGGCAAACAAGATATCTGTTGTCAGCCGGATGTATGCGCCGTCAGTCGCCGCGGCGGTCCGCAGCGCGTCGAGGGTGCCGACCTCGGTCCAGGTTTCGCCCTCGGCAAACGCCGGAAGGGAAAGCCCGGAAATAAGCGTGAGAAGCATACAAAAGGTTAAAAACAGGGAAAGGCATTTTTTTGCGTTCATGTGGTTTCCTCCTTTGGAACGATAGCTGTTAAACCATTGTTTTTTCTTCCTTACTTTTTTGCCGTCGTCATGCAAAGAGCAGTCGCGGGCGCGCCGACGGCTGCATCGGCGAACACCGAGATGGCAAGCGACCGGTCAAAAAGCCGGAGCCTGTTACGCCTGCGGGAGCGACAAAACAATAGTTCTGTTTTGACCTTTTTTATTATAACTATATTAGCATAACCGGATTGCTGAAGTAAACTGTTTTTTTTAATAAAACTGATATAAAAACATGGTTTTCGAAAATGTTTTATGTCAGATACCAAGGCCGGATCAATCAGATGGGCGGCATGCAGGAAAAACAGGCAAGCGCCGCCGCGCCGGGTTTTACGAACGCGATGAATTCGTCAAGCGCTGCCGGGATCTCATGCCACCCGGCAGAATAAGTTTTGCCGTCTTTCGTCAGAATCCATTCTCCCTGCGGCAGATAAACGCGCTTTTTCGTCTGCCCGCGGTGAACGATCGGGGCGAACAGAATATCGTCGCCGAACATATACTGCTCGCCGAGGGTATAACAGACTTCATCACCGGGATACTCAAAGAACATGGGGCGCATAACCGGCCAGCCTTTTTCCGCAGCGGTTTGCATTTGTTTTTCGATATACGGCCGCAGACGTTCCCGCAGGAAGATCAGGTTTTTCAGAATTGCATAATTGCGATCGCCGAAGCTCCAGATCTCGTTTGGGTCGCCGGTAGGTTCTTTCACGTCGCGCATTTTTCTGCCGTGGCGCGGACGGCTGCCGTGCAGACGCATCACGGGCGAAAACACGCCGTACTGGAACCAGCGGACGATCAGCTCGCGGAACTCGTCGCTCGTGGTATCGCCGCCCCAGAAGCCGCCGATATCCGTATTCCACCACGGAATGCCGCACATGGCCATATTCAGCCCCGTTTTCACCTGTGCGGCCAGACTTTCAAAGGTGGAGGGAATATCGCCGCTCCATACCAGCGCGCCGTATTTCTGGCTGCCGAGATACGCAGCCCTTGTCAGGGTGACCGGCACTTCGTTGCGGATGGCGGTAAGGCCGTCATAAGCCATTTTGACGTAATACCAAGGATAAAGCAAGCCGACCTCGTCGCCCTTTCCGATGTGCAGATTCAGATTGGTAAAGTTTTCCGGATGGATCTCCGGCTCCGCCTCGTCGAACCACAGCGCGTCCACACCGTTGTCCAGATAGTTCTTCTTGATTTTCGAGAATACGAAATCCCGGGTTTTCGGGTTCGTCGCGTCGATCTCCGCCTGCGGACCGTAAAAATCGAATACTTTTCCGGCGCCGTCGTCGGTGCCGATCAGCAGGCCGTTCTCCCGCATATATTGATAGTTTTCGCTGTTCTCATTCACGGTGGGCCAGACGGAAACGGCCAGCTTCGTGCCCATGGCGTGCAGCTCGTCCGCCATCGCCCGCGGATCGGGCCAGTATACGGGGTCGAACTTATAATCCCCCTGTTCCGTCCAGTGGAAATAGTCGCAGACGATCACGGAAAGCGGGATCCCCTCTTCCTTGTAACGTCTTGCGACCGCCAGCAGATCCTCCTGCGTTTCGTAGCGCAGCCGGCTCTGCCAGAAGCCCGTGGCCCAGTGGGGCATCACGGGCGCGTGTCCGGTGAGATCCGCCAGCGTCTCCGCCGTCTCTTTGGGCGTTCCTGCGATCACCACGTAATCGATCTTTTTTGCTGCGCCGACGCTCCAACGGGTACGGTTAAAGGAAAGCTCGGCGGTACCGACGGCGGGCACGTTCCAAAGGAACCCGTACCCGAGAGAGGAATACACGAACGGAACCGTGCATTTCGCGTTCACGTGGCGCAGGTCCACGGAGCAGCCCTTCAGGTCGAACAGGCCGCATTCATCATGCCCGAGTCCGTAAAAATGCTCGCGTTCGTTCGGACGGAAGGTCACCCGCGCGGCAAAGGAGCCCCGCCCGTTTTTTTCGTAATGACGGAAGCCGCTGTAAAAGGCAAGCTCCGGTTTTTCCTCAAGGATCGTTTTGCCGTTTTTATAAAACGTTACCTTGCCGTTGTCCTCCAGCTTCACGCAGAGTGCGCCTGCCGTTACGGTAACGGCGCGTTCGGTTTCTTCGATCTCTGCTTCCGTTTCCTGCGGCGTCAGCGTGTAGTCTTCGTCAAACGCCTCGCCGCCGGGAAACGCCTCAAATCGGATGGCGTTTGCCGCGCAGGGAGTGATCCTGACGACGTCCTCGTTCCGTGTAAACAGGACCTTGTTATGATCGACGACCGTATGTTCCATGTTGTTTCCCTCGTTTCATCCGTCTTTTTGCTATGCAATATACACGAAATCCCAGATCTCCAGCTCCGGCAGAACGAAGGTAACGTATCTGCCCTTTACGTCCCGGCCGGAGAGAAACGGGATCTCTTCCATCACGCCGGCGTTCCGGTCGGGGGACGCCAGATACACGTGCGCCGGTTCCTCCGGGACATACTGTTTCACGTGCAGGCCGGTCTGCTTTTCCGGCGCGATCTGCCTGCCGTCCGCGTCCGCCCAGCGGAGATCCGAAATCCCCTTCAGGTTGATAAAGTTCAGCAGCATTTCTCCCTTTGCGTTTTCGCGGTTGACGCACCATACGGAATTCTGTTTCGGATCGGAGGCGACGCGTTTCAGGTTGATCCGCGTCTGTTTCTCCGAAAGGGTAAAAGCGTTATCGCGCAGCAGGTTTTCATAGGCGACGAAGAAGGAATAGTACCGCTGCAGCGCGGCGTTCAGATCGTTTCCGACGGAAAGCGTGGCGCCCGGGTAGTATTCGCTTCTGAGCATACCGGTGTCGCCCAGCTCCAGATGCGCCGCGCCTGACGCCATCAGCACCGCGTCCGTCAGCAGGATGCCGGGCGGATTGAATGCGCCGTTTTGGTTATCTCTGTCCATGTACGCCGCGAGCACAAGCCCTTTTTCCGAGCCGCCCATCTGATTTTTCAGCCCGAAGACCGTATCCCGCAGATCCCCGTATCCTTCTCCGTTCCAGGGCCAGAATTCCTCGTAGCAAATATCGTAATCGGTTTTCGAAAGCGTCTGCGGCATGCCGTAGCCGGAAACGGGGTTGAAGATGACCCTTGTGCCAAGCTCGTTATGCAGGCGGTTCAGTAGCGGCACGTATGCCTCCGCCAGGTCGACTTCGTTGCCGTCGGCGTCGTAAACCGCGCCGCGATAACCGAGGGAATCTCCCTGTACGCCGTCGTAGCCGAACGCGTCCAGTGCGTTTTTCATGGCTTTCAGGTAATGATTCTGCCAGTTGACGTTTGCGGGGTTAAAAAGGTAGATGCGCTGCGTTTCCCACGCGCCGGGCAGCTCGCCGTGGTAATCCTGCCGCGCGCCGTTTTTGTCCTGATACAGCCCCCATGCGGCGTCGATGCCGCGGTCGGCGTAATCCTGATACGCACCGAATATCAGATTGTATAAATACGAATTCATCCCTTTCGCGTGCCCACGGTCGATAAGCCCTTTCACAGCTGCAAAAGAAGCGTTCTGCCGCGCCAGCGTCTGCCACGTTTCGGCGGGGGCTTCCGCCGTTCCCGCCAGCGGCTGATCGTGACGGTCCAGCACGTCGTAGAAAAACAGACCGGTGATATGATAGCGGTTCAGCCGCCCGATCGTTGCGTCCAGTTCCGTGTCCGTCTGCGCGGTGTAGTTGGTCAGATACCCGTATCGCGGAAAGCGGGACCAGTCGGAGGCGACCTCGGCCGCGGTCATGGCGGTATCCGCCGTTTCTTCGCCATCTTTGGCGTAAACTTCAACGGCGTATGCAGTAAAATCCGTCTCCGGAAGCAGAAGCGTAAAGGTCTGTCGCGCGGGTTCTCCCGCTTTCAGCGCAACCGTCCGACTGCCCTCGCAAACGGTTCCGGTCAGATGCGTCGCCCGGACCGTCAGTTCGATTTCCGCGTCTTTCTCCGCGCAGAGCATAACGGTCAGAACCGGTTTTTCGCCCGGCAGATAGCGGGCCTTGTCCATCAGCACGTCGGTGATCAGACCCTCGCCCCGGCCTTCCTGTTTCGTTTTGCAGGACAGCATCATACACAGCATTTTCAGCATCGTGATGAAACGTGTGATCATGCTTTTGAAAAAGCCTGCGGAAGCTTCGTCGTTTGCCGGCGGGGATACGGCGGCGCATGCAGCTGCCGCCTGCGCCGTTTCGGCTGCCGCCGCAAAGGGACGTGTAACAGGCGTGTGCGGCAGACAAAGCAATATGGTCACAAGGAGGATGGAAATGATTTTTTTCATTAGCGGTCTCCTTTCGGTTCCGATCCGGTGTTATCAGAACGCTTTCATTTATGTTGTACATTATACATGAAAACGTCGGAAAAGACAAGCCGGACGGAAAAAAGAATTCCGCATGATGATCGGCTGTTGTTTTGGGCTGTATCGCTTGCAATTATGCTCTTTGTATGTTATAATAAAAAAGTAAAATCAGAAAAAACAGGAGAGAGGGTTTATGAAATTTGTTTTTTTGCGGATAAGTTCCGTATTTGTGGCAATTTGTATGCTTTTGTTGTTTGC
>CACZOP010000078.1 GCA_902782845.1 Oscillospiraceae bacterium
TACCCCCGCATGGGCGGGTCGCTGGCGAACCTGCCGCTGGGCGAGGCCGTTACCGCCACGGTGCTGGGGATCTCGAGGGAAGAAGCGAACAAAAAAATCGTGTTCGCCGGGTCCACCACCGACAACTACAAGGCGCTGTGCGACGGACAGTTCGATATCCTGCTGGCCTATGAGCCCAGCGAGGAAGCCAAGGAATACGTGAAATCCAAAAACGTACCGCTGGAAATGACCCCCATCGGCGTGGATGCGCTGGTGTTTATCTGCTCGCTGGAAAACAAGGTGGATTCTTTGACCATCGACCAGATCAAGGAGATTTACCGCGGGAATATCACTAAATGGAGCGAGGTCGGCGGAGACAACAGCGACATCATCCCCTATCAGCGCAATTCCGACAGCGGCTCCCAGACCCTCTTTGATAAGCTCATCAATTTGGGCGACGAGCTGATGGTCCCGCCGGAGTATCAGGTGGTGGGTTCCATGCTCGGGCTGCTGGAGGCTGTGGCGGATTACGACGACAGCAAGGACGCGCTGGGCTACACGGTGTATTATTACCTCACCAACATGGAGACCGACAAGCTCTCTACCAGCAAGATCCTGAACGTGGACGGCGTGACCCCCTCCAACGAGACCATCGGGAACGGGACCTACCCGCTCACCAACGATTTTTATGTGGTGATCCGCGAATCGGAGGCGGCGGATTCCCCCGCGCGCGTGCTTTATAACTGGATCTGCTCCGATCAGGGCAGGGAACTGGTGGAAAAGGAAAACTATCCTGTGCGGACGGCGGACGCAGGGTGAGCCGGACAGGATCATGAAGCCGCCTGTCCCGGGTTTTGTGTGTCCGGGAAACGGCAAACAAAAAGGACGTCCTGCAGAGGTCGTCCTTTTTGCATATGGGAAAGAGAGATGAAGGGGATGTCTTATTTGTTTTTCCGGGCGTCCATGAACTTTTTGATGCCGGCGACGCCCACGATCACTTCCTGCTTTCCGCCCTCGGAAACCACGAGGCTGGGAGCCTGTTTGAGACCCAGCGCGGCGGCTTCGTCGCGGTGCTCGCTCACAAAGCGCTTTTCAAAGGGAATCCCCGCTTTGTCGAGCCAGCTTGCCGCAAGCTTGCAGTTTGGGCAGGTCTCGGTGGCGTAAAGCGTGACCGTTTCGGCAACGGGGGCTTCCGCTTCCACGGGATCCACCACGCCCGGCATGGGCTCGGCGCCGCAGCAGACGGGGCCGGAATGGGTCAGTACGGAACGCTCGAGGTTATAGACCTTACGGTCTTTGAATTCCTGCGCCTTGCCGTCGTTCCAGTTCTGCACCGGACGATAGTAGCCGGTGATACGGGAATAAACCTCGGTGGTGTTGCCGCACTTGGGGCACTTGTATTCCTCGCCGGCGATATAGCCGTGTTCGCGGCAGACGGAATAGGTGGGGGACAGGGTGTAGTAGGGGAGCTTGTAGTTCTCGGCGATCTTGCGGACCAGCGCCGCGGCGGAATGCCAGTCGCTGAGCTTTTCGCCCAGGAACGCGTGGAAGACGGTGCCGGAGGTGTAAAGGGTCTGCAGCTCGTCCTGAATGTCCAGCGCGGTGAAAATATCCTCGGTATAGCCCACGGGCAGGTGGGAGGAGTTGGTATAGTAGGGGGTGCCGCAGTCGCCGGCGGCGCAGATGATATCGGGATAACGGGCGCGGTCGTGCTTCGCGAACCGGTAGGTGGTGGATTCCGCAGGCGTGGCTTCCAGGTTATAGAGGTCGCCGTACTGCTCCTGATAGTCCGACAGGCGCTCGCGCATGTGGTTCAGCACCTTTTTGGTGAATTCCTGTGTGGCCTGATGGGTCATGTCTTTTTTCAGCCAGTTGGCGTTGAGGCCGGCTTCGTTCATGCCCACAAGTCCGATGGTGGAGAAGTGGTTGGCGAACGTGCCGAGATACCGCTTGGTGTAGGGGTAGAGGCCCTCTTCCAGCAGACGGGTGATCACGGTGCGTTTGACCTTCAGCGAACGGGCGGAAATGTCCATCATCTTATCAAGGCGGCGGAAGAAATCCGCTTCGTCTTTGGCAAGGTAGGCGATCCGGGGCATGTTGATTGTGACCACGCCGATGGAACCGGTGCTTTCGCCGCTGCCGAAGAAGCCGCCGGATTTTTTGCGGAGCTCGCGGAGATCCAGACGCAGACGGCAGCACATGGAACGCACGTCGCTGGGCTCCATGTCGGAGTTCACGTAGTTCGAGAAATAGGGCGTGCCGTATTTGGCGGTCATTTCAAAGAGCAGCCTGAGATTTTCGGTCTCGCTCCAGTCGAAGTCGCTGATAATGGAATAGGTGGGAATGGGATACTGGAAGCCGCGGCCGTTGGCGTCTCCCTCGATCATGATCTCGATGAAGGCCTTGTTTACCATATCCATCTCTTTTTTGCAGTCGCCGTAGGTGAAGTCCTGCGGCTTGCCGCCTACGATGGCGGGCTTCGGCGCAAGGTCGGCGGGCACCGTCCAGTCCAGCGTGATGTTGTAGAAGGGCGCCTGCGTGCCCCAGCGGGAGGGGGTATTCACACCGAAAATGAAACTCTGGATGCATTTTTTGACTTCTCTGTAAGAAAGATTGTCGGCTTTTACAAAGGGGGCAAGGTAGGTGTCGAAGGAAGAAAACGCCTGTGCGCCCGCCCACTCGTTCTGCATGATGCCGAGGAAGTTCACCATCTGGTTGCACAGGGTGCCCAGATGCTTTGCGGGGGAGGAGGTGATCTTGCCGGGCACGCCGCCGAGGCCCTCTTCGATGAGCTGCCGCAGGGACCA
>CACZOP010000079.1 GCA_902782845.1 Oscillospiraceae bacterium
AGCAGCCGATGGAACCATCCGGTCAGCCTGTCGAATACGCCGCCGGTATGCGTCTTGCCGCACACGGGGCAGAGCGTTTCCGCGTCCGGCCCGAGGGCGGGAAGGACCAGCGTATCCGGATCTTCCACCGCCTGCGTTCCCGCGGCGTCAAAGAACTGTTTGCCGCAGCGGCTGCAGGTCCAGTATTCGATATTCCCTGCCGAGGTCGCCGTGGGCCGGGCCGCTTCTGTTTTTTCGAGCGTGTGCCCGAGGGCAGGCCGCGCCGCCGGTTCCGTTTCACCGCAAAGCATGCAGGTTTCATACGCGTTGCCCGCGGTTTCACAGGTCGCAGCAAGTGTTACGGTCGGTTCGCTCCATACGTGATCCGGCACGGCGTAGATGCGGAAACGGAACGCATCGGCGGTTGTTTTGGAATAGGAAGTGATCGTGCCGTTATAGTATTCAAGCGCCTGCGGCTTGCCGTAATAGGCCGCGTTCAGATTTACGACAGAAACAAGATCGTCCGTCCCGGTCTCTTCCGGATTCCAGATACTGTAATCGTTCGGTTGAGTGTTCCAATAGAGGCGGGTGCCGGTTTTGGCGCTTGTGAGATATTTTCCGTCGCAGATGAAATACCATCCGCCGGTCGTCTGCCGCGCGACAAACACAGCGCTGTCGTCACGCGGGTGCAGCACGCTGCCGTGGGGGTGCGCCGCGGAAACTTCCAGCTGGTGCGTCTCGTTTGCCTTGCGGCCGACGGTGAGACCGGAGGCGGGATGCCAGACGACAAAGTGCATCCCGTCGCTGAGCGCTGTTACCGGCGTCAGATCGGCAAAAACGGCAAGCGGCGTTTCGCAGACGTCGCAGTATTCGTTGTCGTCGGCGTCGGTATGTTCCAACGCCGCAAGACGGCGCGAATAAGCGTCCCCGCATACGGAACAGGTAAGCGTGAAAACGCCGTCCTCTGCGCAGGAGACCTCCCGGAACGTCTCCTGCCAATCGTGGACACAGCCATCTTTGGCAGGAGTGGTCATACCGCTGGGCGCGGAAAGGCCGAACAGCTGCCATGCCAGCTCCGGATAATCGATAAAGACGTTCCGGTTGCCCTGGACCTGCTGGATCAGATCGTTCTGCTCCATTTCCCAGGTATCCACCGGGTCCAGCGCGCACCATTGCAGCAGCGTATCCAGGCTTTCGATCACGCGCCTGCCGTTGTTTGCGGTATCGTCCTCATCCATTGCAGGGAGGTTTTCCGCCGCCACATCGGAATAGAGATTCGGCTGCAGCCAGCGGCAATAAACGTAGAGCAGAATGCGGGCCACGTCGCCCTTCACGTCGTTCTTGCACTCAAACAGATCGTCCTCATCCATCAGCCAATAAAGCGTGTTGCCGCCGATCACGCCGGCGTCGTATCCGTCGGGATAGGTCCCGTCCACGTAGCCAAACATGTGGTCGGATTTCGCCATGTTCACGCTTTCCGCGGAGGGGCGCAGGTGATGCAGATCCGCCCCGCCGAAGGACTCGGAATAAGACGCGCGGCTTTTTGGCCAGATGTGCTCGCGGTTGAGCCGGACGCCTTCCCCCGACAACAGATCGGAATAGAACATCACGTAGGAATCGCTGCCCGCAACGGAATCCGTCGCTTTCCAGTAATACGCAAGCGAACCCTCCTGATAGCCGCTGTAGGTCGTGTAGAACGTATGCGTATCCGCCATCAGGTCGTGCAGCGCGTCAAGCAGCGCGTTATTCTGCATGGCGGCGGCGCTGTCGGAAACGTCCGCCGCGCCGGAAAGGGCGCTCAGCGCTTCATAACTGCAGTCGCCTGTGTAATACGCTTGTGCCTGCGCGGAGACCGTATGGCAGACCGTATGGCGGGGCTCGTCGTTTGATTGCGGCAGGGGCGACGCGGCCGCTACCGTCGGCGCAACGGCAAAAACACCTGAAACGCAAATCAGCAGCGCCAGCGCAAAAGAAAACACGCGTTTGAGCCGATCGGTCTTTCCCGGCGGAATCACTTTCTCCATTTCGTCACTTCCCTCTTCAAATATATACTCTTTTACTTTAATTTCAGCACGGCGTTGTAATCGTCAATACCGTAGTTACCGACCGTGTGTTTCATCGTTTCATAAAAATCAAGCGTTTCGCCCTGCGAACCCTTCACGGTTTTTATGAACCTGCTGATGCGTTTGAATATACGCAGAAGCGTATCGCCGCCCGGCGTGCCCTCCACATAGGGCTGATTCCCTTCGAACACGCTGCGCGCGAACGACACAGCAAACTCCACGAAGGGTTCTTTTTTGATCTGCGGATCCGCCCTGACCAGAAACAGGCGGGCAAAACCGCCGACCGTCATTTTCGAGAGCTTTTTTCCTAAGACCGGAAAAACCTTTCGCAGCAACGGCGTCGGCTTGATATTGACCTTGCGCATGAATTTTTCGGGGTCTGTCCGCATACGTTCGATCAGCGTACGGATCAGCCTTTCGAACTGCGCCTTCAGGTATTCCTCACCCGTGAGGCCGTTTTTATTCCAATCGAATTCGGGGACGGGAACGCTTTCGATATCCACGGTCTCTTCATCCTGTATCGTCACGCGCCGTATAAACGCGGGCCAGCCGATGGCGGCGCCGGTGCAGACGTCATAAAACAGATTGCCCTTCTCCGTCTGTGTCATATTGATGCTCTGATTGTGCATGTGGCCGGTGAAGATCAGATGAACGCCGTTATCCGCCAGCGTTTCGATCAGCTTCCGGGCTTGAGCCTGCCGGGCGTCCCCGATCAGGGAAAGAATCGGCTGGCCGGGAAGCACCGGGTAATGCTCCATCGCGATCATCATTTTGCCGTCCGCCTGCGCCTTTTTCGCCTGTTCTTCGATCCAACCGAGAAATTCATCGTCATAGGCGATATGTTTTTCTCCTTCGATATCGTTGCAGATCACAAGCAGACGCACGTCCTCCGACAGCGCGGCCACGTAGGAAAGATGCTTTTCATTGAAAGCAATGGCGTCTTTATAACCGAAATCGCCGTAATAGCCCAAAAGCTCCGGAAACTTGGTTCCCTCCGGTTCCAGACGGCCGCTTTCGTTGAAGGCGAACGGATGGTCGTTGAAATCATGTCCGGCGGTTACGACATAGATTTTTTTACCGCTTTTCTCTTTGAAATCGTGCAGCAGCTTTGAGAAGGCTTCGTTGCTCTTTTTCTCGCCGTTGAAGGAGAGATCCCCGGCGATCAGGACGATATCCGCGTCGTCGGCTTCCGCCAGCCAATGAAACGCGGCTTCGTCGATGGCGGCGGTTTCGGCAAAGCATTTTTGTTCGCCGTCCATAAACTCTTCATAGGCGTCCCCGTAAGCGTCGAGATCGGGGGCAAAAAAGTGCGTATCCGTGATCAGGTAAAATTTCAGAGGTTCCATTCCCGTTTCCTTTCTTTTATGTGTTCCGTATGTTCGGAATCAGTAAACAAAATTGGTTGCCGGCTTCCAGAAAAACAGGGAAAAATCCGCGAACGCTTTCCAGAGCTTCACGATCAGCAGCTCCACGCGCGAAACACCGCCCACGGCAACGAGCTGAGAGTCCTGTTTTTCCGCGAGCTCGCAGGCTGTAAGGACCCGGCTTTCATAAGCGCCGTCCTCGTGCAGCGTAATGATTCTGGAGCCCCAGTTGATCTTTCTCAGAAGGATGTGCGGTTTTATGCTGGGAGTGTTGACGATATCCACGCCGTCGATTTCCACGGTAAAGCTGTTATAATGGTCGTGGCCGCAGAAGATCGCCCGCACGTCGCCGTTTTTGCTCATGGCGTCGAGCTGCCCGTGATTATAATACCCCGGGCAGGGTTTTTCGAAAATATAGCCGTCGCGGATATTGGAAAGATTCGGGATCGGCACCAGATCGTAGGTTTCGGCGTCGTATTCCCTTATGCCGAGATTGTATTTTTTTGCGGTCGGGAAAAGCTTGTCGTAGATCTCCTGCACAATGATATGCTGGAATACAACCGAAGGCACGTAGTTCCCGCCGTTTTCGGTTTTCAGCGATTCCGCCGTTGCCTTATACCATTCGATCTGGTCGGAATGTACGGAATCGTAGCCTTTTCCCTCAACGGAGTCGCCGGAATCAAAACAGTAGATGTTATATGCCACGCGGCTGCCGTCGTTTGCATAAACGGGGATATAGCAGGTGCCGCAGCCGAAGAGCGCGGGATCAGCATCCGTGCCGATGAAGTATTCTCCGCCGTATTCTTTATAGAACGCGAACATTTCGTCGATTGAATATCCGTGCATATAATCGTGGTTGCCGAAGGTGATCAAAAACGGGATCCGGGCTTCCACGAACAGTTCGCAGATCTCTTTGATGGCGGCGGGCTGATCCTCATTTGCCGCCTCTGAAAGATCGCCGCCCAGCACAACGAGATCCGGCTTTGCCTCGGCGACGGATTCGAGCACAAGCTGTTTGTGAACGGCGGGCAGAGGATAGTCGCAGTGCCAGTCGGTCATGTGCAATATGACAAAATCGCCGTCCGCGTTAAATTTCATGGACGGTCCCCCGCTCTGCGCGAAACAGATGGGCTGCATGACGGCAGTCATCAGAAAAACGAGGAGGAAGCAGATCATTCTTTTCACAGCTCTCATTTTTATCACCTTACCTTAATTATTGATATTAATATTTTATCAGATTTTTTTTGTAAAGACAATACGTATTTCTTTAAAAATCTTAAATAAAGGGCGATCTCCCGTTTGCGGCGGATTCACGAATAATGCTTTTCCCTATCTGATCGGTTTTTGGGCATGGAAAAGGCCCTTCCGATATGTCGAAAGAGCCTTTTTTGATTCAGAGGAAAGCTTATCCGCAGCGGCGGTTCAGCTGTTCCCGTTAAACAGGCGTCGGGAGGTCAGGACCGCATTCCTCAGCCCACACGGAATAACTGCCGCAGGAGCCACAGGATGCCGTGCACCGCGGTGACGACGGAGCCCCACACGCCCTCGTGGTAGCCGCCGCAGTAGACGCAGGCGCCCTTGGTGCGGTGCAGCTCATGGCCCGCTTCGATCAGCGTGTTGCAGGCGGCGCAG
>CACZOP010000080.1 GCA_902782845.1 Oscillospiraceae bacterium
TCAAATTCCGATTTGTCGTATTGTTAATTCTTATAAAATTCCACACAGGCGCGGTAGGTGGCGTAAACGTCCAGCTTCGAAACCACCTCAAAGGGCGCGTGCATCGAAAGCACCGGCACGCCCATGTCCACCACGTCCACGTTCAGCTGCGCGATATATTTTGCCACGGTGCCGCCGCCGCCCACGTCCACCTTGCCGATCTCGCCCGACTGCCACGGGATCCCGGCGTTTTCCAGCAGGGCGCGCACGCTTGCAATCAGTTCGGCGGAGGCGTCGGAGGCCGAGGATTTGCCTCTGGCGCCGGTGTATTTTTTCAGCACCACGCCGTAGTTGAGGAAGGAAGTGTTGTTCTTCTCAAACACCTCGGGATAATTGGGGTCGTAGGCGGAATTCACGTCGGTGCTCAGCGCCCGGCTGGCGGAGAACACGGCGGCCGCGTCCAGCCCCTGCGCTTTCGCCAGGTCCGCGAGGAAGAACGCAAGGAAAGCGGAATCCATACCGGTGTTGCCCTGAGAGCCGGTTTCTTCCTTGTCCGCCAGCACGCAGACGGTGGTGTGCTCCGGTTCGTCCACGTCTAAAAGCGCCATCAGAGCTGCGTAAGCGCACACCCGGTCGTCGTGGCCGTAGGCGCCGATCATAGAACGGTCGAAGCCGATGTCGCAGGCCTTGAAGGCGGGAACTGCCTCCAGCTCCGCGCTGAGGAAATCGGTTTCGGTGATCCCGTATTTTTGAAACAGCAGGCGCAAAATGTTGAGCTTCACATTCTGCGCTTCGTCGGTGTCGTCAAAGGGGCGGGAACCCACAAGCACGTTGAGCGCTTCGCCCTTCACCCCCTCGGCGAGGGTGGATTTCATCTGGTCGGCGGCAAGATGGATGAGCAGGTCGGTCACCACGAATTTCGGTTCGCCGTCCTCGTCGCCCACCCGGACTTTGATCACGCTGCCGTCGGTTTTCACGATCACGCCGTGCAGCGAGAGCGGGATGGCGGTCCACTGGTATTTTTTTATGCCGCCGTAGTAGTGGGTCTTGAGCAGCGCAAGCTCTTTATCCTCATACAGGGGATTGGGTTTTAAATCCAGGCGGGGAGAGTCGATGTGCGAGGCGGTAATGCGCGCGCCTTCGCTCACGCCCACGGTTCCGGTCACTGCGAGGATCAGCGCTTTGCCCCGGTTTTCACAATAGACCTTCGATCCCGGAGGATAATACGTGCCCGGCTCATATTTGCGGAAGCCGTTGGCTTTGGCAAGCTTCAGCGCCGCCTCCACCGCCTCCCTTTCGGTTTTTGCCTCGTCCAGAAAATCCGTGTAGCCTTCGCAGAAGCTGTCCGCCGCCGCGATCTCCGCTTCGGTCATCTGCGCCGCCGCGTGCTTCGGCTGATAAAAAAGCCGGTCCTTTAATTCCTTTGCAGTCAATCCGTCCATCTTGGTTTCCTCCTTTTATCGCTTCTCATATCTTTAAATTCTTATGCGTTTGCGTCCCGCAGCGTCCGCCAGAGCCGGCCGGTTTCTTCTTCCGGATCATAGGGCGGGTAATTTTTTAAAACAAAATCCGCCGCCGCCGCCTTTTCCGCCTCTTCCTTCTGGGCGGCAAAGCGTTTATTGATCTCTTCGTCCGGCAGGCCGTCCCTTGCCCGGATGCGCGCCCGTCGCACGTCCTCCGGCGCGGTGACCGCCGCCGTCAGGTCGCAGAGCCGATCCAGCCCCGCGGTAAAGAGCAGGGGCGCGTCGATCACGGCCGTTTTGCCGTTGGCTGCCGCCGCAAACGCCTGTGCAAGGGTCTTTTGAATGATGGCGGGGTGTGTGATGGCGGTCAGTTCTTTTGCGCCTTCCTCGCTTGCGAAGGCTTTCGCCGCCAGCGCATTGCGGTTCAGGCTGCCGTCCGGACGCAGGATATCGCGTCCGAAGGTGTTTGCGAGCGTTTCCAGTGTGGGGGAGCCTGTTTCCACGATTTCCCGCGCGATCAGGTCGGTATCCACGATCTCGGCGCCGCGGGCCCGGAGCAGGCTGCACACGGTGGTTTTTCCCGCGCCCGATAAGCCGCAGAGACCTAACAGTTTTCCGCTTCGGTTTTCCGGCGCGTCTTCCAGAAAACGGAAGCCTGCCGCCCGGAACAGGCGGTTGCACACGCCCAGCCCCACGCCTTCGGTTTTCGGTTCCCGCGCGAACACGGTTTTCGCGCCCTGTCTGTCAAGCTGCCGCAGCGCGTCAAAAAGGCTGTGGCTCTGGGTCAGGGGCTCGGCTTCTTTCCCGAAGGTTACGGCCGGCAGGGGCAAAAACCGTTCCTCCCCTTCAAAACAGAGGCAGTGATCCGCCTCTTCTTTGTGCCGGTAAACGTAAGAGACAAAGGCTTTCAGATCGCCCCTGACGATATAAAGCTGCGCCTTGGGGGAATAGTGCTTGTATTTCATGCCGGGGGAGGCTGCCACCGCGTCCTTTTTCAAGGGATGAAGCACCGCCTCGTCCACCTCCACCTTGCCCAGAACGGCCTCCAGCTGTTCAACCGTAACCGCGCCGGGGCGCAAAACGCGGGGCACGGGCGACGCAAGCGTCACCACGGTGGATTCAATGCCGAAGTCGCAGGGACCGCCGTCCACAATGGCGGCCACCTTGCCCGTCATGTCGTCGCAGACGGTTTCGGCGTCGGTGGGGGAGGGGAAGCCCGAAATATTGGCGGAGGGGGCGGCCAGCGGCACGCCCGCCGCTTTGATGATCGCCCGCGCCACCGGGTGGGAGGGCATGCGGATCGCCACGGTATCAAGGCCGGCGCTCACATTCTCCGGGATCGCGTCTTTTTTGGGGAGGATGACCGTCAGCGGCCCGGGCCAGTAAGCTTCCGCCAGCCGCAGGGCGGCGTCCGGCACGGCGGCGGCGATCTCATACAGCGCGCCCGTTTCGGCAATATGCACGATCAGGGGGTTGTCCTGCGGGCGGCCCTTGGCAATGAAGATCTTTTTTACGGCGTCCGGGTCCAGCGCGTTCGCCGCCAGACCGTAGACCGTTTCGGTGGGGATTGCCACCGTTTCGCCCGCCCGCAGCAGCGCCGCGATCTCTTCGAGCTCGGCGGTTTGATTTTCCGGGTCTGTGATTTTGTAGAGGTTGGTATTCATATCTGATCGTACAGACAAATCGGAATTTGAAATGATGAAGAATTAACGAAGAATGAAGAATGATTTCGGAGGGCTTCCGCCCTTAAATTATATTGCTGCCGCAGAAAGAGCTTGATTTCCTGGCATTGACTGCAAATGCTCCGGCAGGGATATAATCGCAACGCAGCTCCGAAATTATTCATTATTCATTATGCATCATTCATTGAATTTGCTCCGCAAATTCCTATTTGCCTCTCTTTTCTTATTCCTCGTTCGATTTCAGTTTTTCGGCGGTGTCGGCGGTGATCAGCGCGTCGATGAGCTCGTCCAGATTGCCGTTTAAGATCGCGTCGATCTTATAAAGCGTGAGCCCGATGCGGTGGTCCGTCACCCGCCCCTGCGGATAGTTATAGGTGCGGATGCGTTCACTGCGGTCGCCGGTGCCCACCTGCGCTTTGCGTTCGCCCGCCCGTTCGCTCTGCTGTTTTTCCCGTTCCATTTCAAGCAGACGGGAGCGCAGTACCTTCATGGCTTTATCTTTGTTCTTGTATTGGCTCCGCTCGTCCTGGCACTCCACGACAAGGCCTGTGGGCAGGTGGGTGATGCGGATGGCGGATTCGGTTTTGTTGATGTGCTGGCCGCCCGCGCCGGAGGAACGGAAGGTGTCGATCTGCAGATCGGCGGGATTGATCTGCACGTCCACGTCCCGCGCTTCGGGGAGCACCGCCACGGTCACGGTGGAGGTCTGGATCTTGCCGTTGCTTTCGGTTACGGGGATGCGCTGCACCCGGTGTACGCCGCTTTCGAATTTGAACCGTCCGTAGGCGTTTTCGCCGGTAAGCAGAAAGCTCACCTCTTTATAGCCCCCCAGCTCCGTGGGGTTCGCGTACATGATCTCGCTTTTCCAGCCGAGCGCTTCGGCATACATATTATACATACGGAAGAGCACCGCCGCGAACAGGGCGCTTTCCTCTCCGCCGGCGGATTGGCGGATCTCCACGATCACGTTGCCCTCGTCCGCTTCGTCCTTGGGCAGGAGCAGTATTTTCAGCTCTTCCTCGTTTTTGGCGGCCGCCTGCTTTTTTTCTTCCGCTTCCTGCTGCGCCAGCGCTTTCAGCTCTTTGTCGTCGCCGCTTTCCTCCGCCAGCGCCAGCGCGTCCGCCGCGTCCGCCGTGTTTTTTTTGTATTCCCGGAATTTTTCCACCACCGGCGTCAGGCGTTTGAGCTCTTTCATCAGTTCCGTGCTTTTTGGCACGTCGGCGGCGGTTTCCGGCAGGCAGAGCAGGCGGTTGATCTCTTCATAGCGCCCTTCCACCGCGTTGAGTTTATTCAGCATGGTCCGTTTCTTCCCGTATGATTTTTTTGATGTTGCGTTCCGCCTTTACCCGCGGCACCATTACCTCGTGTCCGCAGCTTAAACAGCGCAGCTTGAAATCCATCCCGCTGCGCAGCACCGCAAACCGGCGGCTGCCGCAGGGATGGGGCTTTTTCATTTCCAGTGTGTCGCCCACGCGTACGTCCATCTTTTTTCCTCCGTTTCCCTTTATTCTATCATACTTTCGGCAAAAGTGAAATACAAATTTAATACAAAAGCAGTTTTTTCGCTGAAAAATAATAAAAATGTTTTAAGGGATGAGGATATGAACGAATATTTTCCGGAAGGGGCGCGCATCGGCACTGCCGAAAACCGCGCCGCGCTGCGCTCGCTCCCGCTGCTGAAAGAGGCGCTGCAAAAGGAGACCGTGCTGGAGGCGCGTGCGGTAAAATGCGGCCGCGCCCATGAGCTGCACGTGGATCTCGGCGTGGCGGAGGGGATCATCCCGCGGGAGGAAGGCGCGCTTGGGATCGACACCGGCGCCATCCGGGACGTGGCGCTGATCTCCCGGGTGGGGAAGCCGGTCTGCTTTGTGGTCACAGGCTTCCGGCGGGACGAAACGGGCAGGACGCAGGCGCTCCTTTCCCGCAAACGCGCGCAGGAAAAATGCGTGGAGGAGTATCTTTCGGCGCTGCTGCCCGGGGACGTGATCAACGTTGCCGTTACACACATGGAAGCCTTCGGCGTGTTCTGCGACGTGGGGGCGGGGGTCACCGCCCTGCTGCCCGTCGACGCGGTGTCCGTGTCCCGCATCCCGCATCCGGGGGTCCGTTTTTTCGTGGGGCAGCAGATCAAAGCGGCGGTGCGGGGCCGGGACACGCTGGGGCGGATCAGCCTGACCCATAAGGAGCTTCTGGGCACGTGGGAAGAAAACGCCGCCCTGTTTGCCGTGGGCGAAACGGTGCCGGGCGTGATCCGCTCGGTGGAAAGCTACGGCGTGTTTGTGGAGCTGACCCCGAATCTCGCGGGGCTGGCGGAGTTTACCGAAGACGTCCGCGCAGGGCAGACCGCCGCCGTGTACATCAAAAGCATTCTGCCGGAGCGCATGAAGATCAAGCTGGTGCTGGTGGACGTGAGCGACGAACCCGCCCCTTTGCGCGAACCCCGCTATTTTTTCGCGGGTAACCATATCTCGCACTTCCGCTATTCCCCCGCCGCCGCCGTGAAGGTGATCGAAACGGTGTTTTATTGAGATTTTCATCCGGAGGCAACGCAAAAACCGGGCTGCATTCCCACTGATTCAGGGATTGCAGTCCGGTTTTGTTTTACGGATCAATCAAAGGCGTCTGCGCTTTTAACGGTGGAAAATGTTTTTGAAGAA
>CACZOP010000081.1 GCA_902782845.1 Oscillospiraceae bacterium
ATTTATAATTATTCATCATTCATTTTATTCGATCCTGATTTCCACCGGCCCCACAAGCCCCGAAGCCGCGTCCTCCGGGAAGTTGGAATAGGCCGAAGGCGCCGTGGAATAGTGGTTGCACAGCGTGTTGCTCACGGTGATCTCGATCTCGTTTTCCCCATCGGTCACCGCGTCCGTGATATCGCACACAAACGGGGGATAGGTAAGGATGCCGACGTTTTTCCCGTTGACCTGCACGCTGGCGGTCACGAACACCTGCCCGAGCGAAAGCAGCACCCGGCTGTCTTCATCCCGTTTTCCGAGCGTCACCGTTTTGCGGTACGCCATCTTCCCGGAGTAGTTGATCAGCGCCCCGGTCTTCGATACGTCGCAAAGGGGCAGGCGGCCGTTTTCGTGCAAAATGGATACGGGCTCCGGGATCGCGCCGGTAAAGGCAGCCCCGGGGTCGGTTTCCAGCGTAAACGTAATCTCCGGCACGCCCTCGCATTTGTGGCCCACGGCGCGGAATCGCCTGCCGCCGAAGTTCCCGTCCCCCAATGCTTCGATCTCCATGGGTTCGCCGTTGATCTGCGCTTCCTGCAGTTCGCCGAAGAAATTGCCCTCGAAGCCGTAGGTCCCGGGTACGGCAAAAAAGGCGTAGTCGTAATATACGTCGTCGGCCGCGGGCGGCATGAAGGGTAAAAACAGGGGATTGGCAAACGCCGTCACCGTTAAGGGCCGCTCCGGTTTTTCAAAGAATTTTTCGGTGGTGAGATACACCCCGGCGCGCTTAAGCTTCGCCCGGTTCACGTAGTCCGGCGTTTTTGCGTCGTCATACACAAAGCCCGCTGCCAGCCGCACCCGTCCCGCGGGCAATAAAAGCAGCGCGTCCGCCTGCGCGATCTTTTTGCCGTTCACAAAGAGCACGTCCGGTGTCACCCCGGTGAGATATAGCCAGGCGTGGGTGGGGGCGGCGCAGTAAACGTCGGTAAAGAACACGCAGTCCCCGTCAAAAATCATATTGTAGTCGTGCACCCGGCCCTTGAGCCCGTGGTAGCCCTCGTCGTAAAGCGCGGGCTCGGTGTTCCGCTCTTTGTGGACGTAGCCGTAGCGGTCGTGCAGCAGCGGGGAAGCAAAGGGCAGGTCGGGCAGCCGGCCGCCTTCGGCGCAGGCACGGGCGATCGAAAACACGTTCCCGGTCTCGCTGTCCACATCGATCTTCGCGATCGAAAGGCTGTGGCAATAGGGGAGAGGCGCTTTGTCCTTCAGGTCCTCTCCATCCCCGGCGCAGCGGAAAAACCGGGCTTCGGCGCCGATAAAGCCCCCTGCAGGCAGATAAAAGTCCCCCCAGCGGTTGTCGAGGGTGGGGCGCAGCGAAAAGTCCCAGTCCCCCTCCAACGGGATCACTTTTCGGGGCAGGGCGGTCTCAAAGCCCGCGGTGTTGATTTCCCCGTCAAAGGGTACAAAGTCGTCGGTGAATACGATCACCGTGTTCTCGTCCGCCTCCAGCGGCAGCTTCACAAAGGTAAAGCCCTCGGTATACACCGTCCCCAACAGGCGGTTCACCTTCCCGGTGTAGGGATCCAGCAAAAAGGGCTGTCCGCCCGCCTCAAACCGGCACACGCTGTCTTTGGCGCAGTACCGCAGGAAAAAGAGCTTCTGCCCCTCGGTTTCCCGGGCGGTGCAGCAGAGCTTCTCGCTCAGATCGTCCGTGTCCGGTAAAAAGCGCCGGCGCACGTGGGAATTCACAAACTGCAAAAGCTCGGCGTGGGAGCTGATCACCGCGCCCCCGGGGGCGGAAAGGATGGCTTCCACCGTATCAGGGAGCTTTTGCCGGTCCTCCGGCGGCAGATCCGATTCATAGGGCGCCAGCTCGTAGAACACCACGCTTCCCCCGGCCTTCGCAAAGGCTTCGAGCTTCTCCATCATATCAAAGCGCACGCAGTCCACGGCCGCGAGCAGTAGCATCTGGTAGCCGCCCCCGGCGATCTTCAGCCGGCCGTCGTCGATTTCGGCGTTCAGAATGGATTCCCGGTCGATAAAGTCAAAGTCCACGCCGCGGTTGAATAAAAATTCGGCGGTTTCAAAGGTGCGCGCCCGGCAGCGGTCCGCGTCCTCCCCGTAGTCGAAGGAAGAAACGGGATAAAACACCGCTGCGTCGCAAACGTGCACGCCGGTGGTCAGCATGGCCGAAAGCCGCTTATATTTCAGCAGCCACTGTTTTTCGTCGTCCCAGTAGGGCATCCGGAAGTGGAAGTCCGGCGGCGCCCACTCAAAAAAGCCCCCGTAGGTGGAATAATAAAGCCCGTGGAGGTTCAAAAGATTCGCCCCGTATAAAAAGTTATCGTCGGTGGGGGCGGTCACGGACGCCGGCGACGTGCCCCAGCCGGAGGAATGGTAGCCCTCCAGCCACACGCGGGGGCGGTTGTAAAGGTGGGCGATGGAGCTGTTCACCTTCACTTTGATCAGGTCCGCCGCCCGGCCGGGCGTGTCGTTGCCCGGGGCCGTGAACCAGCGCACGGCGCGGAAGTAATCCGAAAACTCCCCCGGGTCCCGCCCGCGGGAGGATTGGTCGCAGCCGTAGATCATGCCCCGCTCGTTGTGGAAGTCGAAAACCGGCTTAAAATAGTTTTCCTCCATCAGCGCGGTGCGGGCGTCGGCAATATCGAGGCGGATCTTCGCCGTCAGCGTGCCCAAACGGTAGAACAGATGCGGCAGAAAGCCCAACGGGTCGTAGCCCTTGTCCCGTTTCACCCGTTCCCGCAGGTT
This sequence comes from Oscillospiraceae bacterium, assembly GCA_902782845.1. GTDB lineage: Bacteria > Bacillota > Clostridia > Oscillospirales > Acutalibacteraceae > RUG806. The sequence continues at coordinate 2,749 of CACZOP010000081.1, forward strand.
CTCGCGCCACAGGCGCTTTACGTCCGCGCCGAAGAGCAGCTCGTCCTGGAAAAAGTAGTTGAGGGTCCCGGGGCGCACGTCCGGCAGCCGCCGCTCGAATTCCTCAAAATAGAGCCGTACGAGCGTTTCGCCGCAGCCCTCCGCCAGCGGATCGATCGAACGGGGAACCGTTTCCAGCCGCAGCAGAAAGGCGTCGTAGCAGCCGTAGCGGAAGTCCGTTTCGCGCCCGGCCTCAAACAGGATCCTCGGGCGGGTAAAGTCCGCGTCGTCATAGGTCACGGCGGCGAGCAATCCGTCTTCGTCGCCCAGATCCTCCCGCGAGAACACCATTTTCCGCTCGGCGCATAAAACCTGCGCTCCCATGCCGGGGGTATCGGCCACCGCGTCGGCAAAATAACCGTTGCCGATCCAGGCGATGGTGTAGTCCCCCATGCCGATACACAGCCCCAGCCGCTCGCATTCCTTTGCCGTGTGACGGAAGAATTCCCACCAGTCGTCGGTAAACTGCGCCGGGTCCCCCGGGAGGGTGCGGCCCGCGCCCCCGTAGGGGAGGCCTTCCTCGCCGCCGCCCACGCCGTGGGCATAGTTCACCTGCACGCCGGCGATCCCGTTCTTTGCCAGCGCTTCCAGTTGGGCCGTGAGCCGTTTTTTATTCAGCTTTTCGCCGTTCCACCAGTAAAAGGGCACCTCGCCGTAGTGGTCCGCGGGCTTTTTCAGCGGGGTGATAAAATCCTTATACTCGTTCATCGTTTCTTATTTCTTCTTCGCGGGCGCTTTCTTCGCGGGCGCCTTCTTCTCCGCGGCTTCCTTCTTTGCGGGAGCTTCTTTCTTTTCGGCGGTTTCCTTCTTGGCGGGCGCGGCCTTCTTCACGGCCTC
>CACZOP010000082.1 GCA_902782845.1 Oscillospiraceae bacterium
AAGGAGATCCGGCTGAAGAACATGCTCTTTTTAACCCTTGCGGGCGTACTCAGCGCCATCGGGGTCACCATTTTTTTAGAGCCCGTGAAGCTGTATGACAGCGGCATTTCGGGAACCAGCATGCTGCTGGCGCAGTTAACGCCCGATTTTCTGCCCCTCTCGCTCTTTTTGCTGGCGCTGAATATTCCCCTGTTTTTATACGGGCTCAAGCGGGAGGGCATTTTGTTCACCTTTTATTCCATCTATTCGGTGGCGATCTACTCTGTGACCGCATATCTCATCACCTACGTGTTCCCGGTGGACGTTTCCACCTCCTCGCCGCTGGCAGGGACCGACGTGCTGCTCTGCGCCGTGTTCGGCGGTGTGATCTGCGGCACCGGGAGCGGGCTTTCGGTGCGTTACGGCGGCGCCATCGACGGCGTGGAGGTGCTGGCGGTGATTTTCGCCAAAAAACTGGGCATTACCGTAGGAACCTTTATGATGATCTATAACGTGCTGCTGTATATCGTGTGCGGCATTTTCATCCAAAGCTGGATTTTGCCGCTGTATTCCATCCTCACCTACCTCGCCGCGTTAAAGGCCATCGACTTCATCATCTACGGTCTGGATCGCTCCAAGGCCGCCATCATCATCACCACCAAGCCCGACGACCTCTGCCTTGCGCTTTCGGAAACCTTCGGCAGCGGCTCCACAAAAATCAAAGCCCACGGCGGCTATTCCAACGCAGAAAAGGCCATGGTATATTTTGTGGTGAACCGCTTCCAGATCACGCGGCTCAAAGGCATCGTGCACGAGGTGGATCCCAAGGCTTATATCACCATCAACGACGTGGCGGACGTGTTCACCCAGAACCACGAGGACCTTTAACACCAGAACAATTCTTTGGGAGGGTTCCCCATGCGGCTCAGTATCGACAGATCAAAAAAATATCAATCCTTTGCGGGCTTCGGCGCCAGCGGCGCGTGGTGGGCGCAGATCGTCGGGGGCTGGACGAAGCCCGGCGCTTCGGGCATGCCGGTGCTCGACGAGATCGCCAACCTGCTGTATGGCAAAACCGGCGGGATCGGCATGCGGACTTACCGCTATAATTTAGGCGCGGGCTCCGCGGATTCCGGCAAAGGCAGCTACGGCGACCCCGCCCGCCGAACGCACAGCCTGACGGACGAAACCGGCGCGATCGATCTTTCCCGCGACAAAAACGCGGTGGATATGCTGCGCGCCTGCGTAAAAGCCGGGGCGGAGGAAGCGGTGGTGTTTGTGAATTCCCCGCCCGAAAGCCTCACAAAAAACGGCATGGCGCATCTGTCAAAGCACCGGGTCTTCCGCACCAATCTCAGCAGAAAAAACATTCCGGCCTTTGCGGACTACGTATTGAAAGCGGCGGACGCGCTGAAAAAAGAAGGGATCCCCGTGCGTGATATTTCCCCGGTGAACGAGCCCTTCTGGGTGTGGAACGGCGGACAGGAGGGCTGCCACTATTCCCCCAGGCAGGCTTCGCGTGTGCTGCGCTGTTTCGCAAAGAAACTGAACGACTGCCCCGCCCTTGCAAACGTGCGGCTGGCGGGCATGGAAAACGGCGACATCCGGTGGCGCAACAAAAGCTATACCCGCGCCCTGCTCAGATATCAGGAGGTGCGCGAAAGGGTCGCCGGGATCGACCTGCACTCTTATTTCCTGCCCATGCCGCCCTTTATGCCTCTGAAGCTCCTCAACGACCGTCCGGCCTTTTTGCGGCGGTACCGCAAATGGCTCGACCGACGCTTCCCCGGCGTGCCCGTGCGCATGAGCGAATGGTGCCACATGCAGGGCGGAAGAGACGCCGGCATGGATTCCGCGCTGGAAACGGCAAAGGTGATCTGGGAAGACCTGACGCTGCTGAACGTGTCCGCCTGGCAGCACTGGATCGCCTGCTCCCTTTACGACTACTGCGACGGGCTGCTGTATCTGGACGTGGAAAACGAAAGCTATACGCTGACCAAGCGCTGGGCGGTGACAGGAAATTTCTCGAAATACATCCCGACCGGAGCCGTGCGGGTGGAGGCCGTTGCCGACGCGCCGGACGTGAACGCCGTTTCTTTTACGGGGGACGGAAAAACCGTAACGGTGCTGATCCATTCCGGCAAAACACCCGAAACGCTGACGCTCTCAGCGCCCACACTGGTTTCCGTGACCGACGAAACCCGCGACATGGAAGAAACCCGGTCGGACGCGGGCGACACGCTCACCGTTCCGCCCCGGTCGGTGGTAACGATCGTAACTGAAGATCGTTAAATATAGCGAAAAATCGGAAT
>CACZOP010000083.1 GCA_902782845.1 Oscillospiraceae bacterium
AGAAGACAGGAAAACCGTTTCATTGATTTCATACAAAACCGTTCCTTTCTAATATTAACTATATATAACTTTATCATTTTATACAAAAAATAGCAAGTGGTATTTCCGTGCTTTTATCCTTTTCTTAAAAAAACCGCGCTTGACACAACGACGGATTTTCGATAAACTGATAATACACAAGCTTAAAAGGAGGTCGTCATCATGTTCAAAGACCTTGTAAAGAAAAACCGCAGCTACCGGGGTTATGACGAAAGCCGGAAAATCACCCGGGAGGAGCTGGCGGACTTTGCAGACTGCGCGCGCTTTGCGCCCTCCAGCGTGAACCGGCAGCCGTTCCGGTATTATCTCGCCCACGAGCAGGCGCAGCTCGACGCCATCCAGCCCCTCACCGGCTGGGCGCGGGCGCTGCCCGACAAGGGGCTGCCCTACCCCGGCAAGCGCCCCACGGGGTTTATCGTGATCTGCCAGGACACCGACTGGGAGCCGGACCTGAACCGCTTCCGCACCGACGTGGGGATCGTGGCGCAAACCATGCTGCTGGCGGCCACGGAAGCCGGGCTCGGCGGCATTATGATCGGGAATTTCAGCCCACAGAAGCTCTCGGCCGCGCTGGCGCTGCCGGAACATCTTACACCGCTGCTGATCGTGGCCTTCGGCAAGCCGGACGAGGAGATCGTGCTGACCGAAGCCCTGCCGGGAGAGAACCTCAATTATTACCGGGACGAAAACGACGTGCACTACGTGCCCAAACGCAGGCTGGACGACGTGCTGCTGTAACACAGACAAAACCGCGCGACAGATCGGGATTTGATGACACGTTGCCTTTCCGCTTTCCGCTCTTGACATTTTATGAAGAATCTTCTAAAATATTATTATAACAAACATAAAAAAAGGGCGTGATCCCATGAAAAAAATCGTGTGCGTTTGCCTGAGCCTGCTCTTCCTTCTGCTGCCGCTTTCGGCGGGCGCGGTGCCGCTTTCGGCGGGGGACGACGCGCTGCGGGCCAGCTTTGGCGCGGGCAGCGCCGGCGGGCTGGACTTCCGTTTTTTTGAACCGCAGACACAGGAAGGCAAAACCTATCCGCTGGTGGTGTGGCTCCACGGGATCGCCTCGGGCAACTACGCGGGCGATCAGGTGGATTCCTACGACTTCTGCAAATGGGCCAGCGACGAATATCAGGCGCGGTTTTCCGCGGGCGGCGCTTATCTGCTCTGCCCCCGCTGCCCCGGCGGCTGGGAGGTGCTCGCTCCCTCCGGGCTGAAAAACTGCATCGACGGCTTTATGTCGCAGCATCCGGGCAAGATCGACGCCGGCCGGATCTACGTGATCGGCTTTTCGGTGGGCGCGGTGATGGTAATCCGCACCGTGGCGGCCTATCCCGATTATTTTGCCGCCGCCATCCCCGTCAGCGCGGTGACGCAGCTCCAACCCAACGTGGAAAAAATGGACCGCACCGCCGTGTGGTTCTTCGCCAACGACCGCGACGCCTACGTGGGCGCGAATTCCGCCGCCACCCGCAGCAGCTACAATACGCTCAAGGGCAGGATCGCCGACGCGGACAAACTGCGCTTCACCTGGGTGACCAGCGCCGTTTATCCGGATTACGGCAACGTGGCCACGCAGCACTATATGTGGCGCATTGTAACCAACGATTATTTTATGAACGACAACGCCCCCTATGCCAACGCCACCACCCTCGACGGCAGCGGCGCGGTCGTCAGCTTTACCTATCCCGAAGGCGTGATCTCGTGGCTGAACCGCCAGAGCCGCCCCGCGGCGCAGCCCGGGAGCGGGCAAAGCATGAGTTTCCTTTCCCGTATTATTGCGTTTTTCAGGAATCTGTTCGCCGCCATCGCGCGGCTGTTCAGCTGAACCGCATTGGAAAAACACGTTTTTCGGAGCGTGTTTTTCTTTTTTTGAATCAGAACGGAGTTGATTAACGTGAACGCACAGGACCGGATGATGGAGAAAAAGTGGGGGATCTTCAACCACTATCTCTATTACAGCGAAAAGGGATACCGCTACGATACGGAGGACGCCGACGAAGTCCGCAGGATGGCGGCGGAATGGAACGAGCAGGTGGATTCTTTTGACGTGGAAAAGCTGGCGGCCACCCTGCACGGGATCGGCTGCGGCTACTATATCATCACGGTGATGCAGGGCACGCGCTTTTTGATCGCGCCCAACGCCGCCTTCAGCCGGATCACCGGGATCGCCCCCGGCGACGCCTGCTGCAGGCGGGATCTGATCGGGGATATCGGCGCGGCGCTGCAGAAATACGACATCGACCTTTTTCTTTATTACACCGGCGACGGCCCGCATTTCGACAAGGTTGCGGGACCCGCAATGGGGCTTTACGAGGACTATGCGGCCGGAATCCACGGCAAGGTGGACGCGCGCTTTGTGAAAAACTGGGCGGCGGTGATGGAGGAATACGCCCTGCGCTACGGCGACCGCATCAAGGGCTGGTGGGTGGACGGCTGCTACGCGCATCTGGGCTATAACAACGAGCTGCTTTCCGTTTATTACAACGCCATGAAAAAAGGAAATCCGGATATTCTTTCGGCTTTTAACAGCGGCACCGCCAGCTTTGTGCATCCGGACGGGGACGACACGCCCGTGAAGTGGTATGAAAATGAGAGCTTTACCTGCGGAGAGGACAACGACTTCACCTACATCTTCAAAAACCGCTTTACAAACGGCGCGCAGAACCATCTGCTGATCCCCTTCGGCGACTACCGGGACGGGAACGTCACCGCCGGATGGCGGAACACCGGCGTGCGGCGCAGCCCGGACTACGTGGCGGATTACATCAGGAAAAACAATGCGGCCGGCGCGGTGATCACGGTGGATATCTTTGTGGATTGCCATGGGAATTTTGATCCGGCGCAGGTGGAAGCCTTACAATACATCGGTAAAAAGATCAGAGCATAACAAACGCGCAGCAAAAGAAAAAAACCGCGGCGTCCCGCCTGCGGCATACGCAAGCTCCGCCCCCGCCCCGTCCGTCGGACAAGCCGACAGACAAGGCGGAGGCGGGGCGTTTTTTTGCAATACGGCGCTCAGACGAGCGGCTCGTCGGTGTTGATTTCCAGCGCCACGTAGGTTTTGCCGTCTTTTTGCACGGTTCCCGCAGCGGAATAGCAGGCGTAGGTGCTTTCGAGCTCCCGCAGCAGCGTTTGCGGGTCCCTGCCCCCGGCGTTGAAATAAAGCACCGTGGCGTTTTCTTTTTCTTCGGTAAAATCCGGATAGAGGATCATCGCGTTTCTCCTTTCTGTTGAAAGATCATCTGGTTCCCATACAAAACTGCATCGCCGCCGCAGCGTGCAGGCGCGCCGCGACAAAGATCGTGTCTTCCGGCGGGAGGAAATGCGGGCTGTGCAGCGGATAGCCGCTCCCCGCCCCCACGTGGTAATATGAGCCCGGCGCCCGCAGCAGGTAAGCGCCGAAATCCTCGGTGGTCATGGTGGGCTGTTCCAGCCGGCGCACGTGTTCTCCGCCGAACAGCGATACGGCGGTTTCTTCCGCGAGCTTCGTTTCCGCGTCGTGATTCACCACCCCCGGGTAACCCCGCCGCAGGGTGATCCCGGCGGCTGCGCCGAAAGCCCGCGCGGTTTCTTCCACGGTCTTTTCAAAACGTTCCCGCATGGCGGCGCGGGTATCTTCGCCCAAGGTGCGGATAATGCCGGTAAAGGTCGCGGCGTCGGATATGATATTCCGCACCGTTCCCGCGTGGAAGGTCCCGACGCTGAGCACCGCCCGCTCGGGCAGAAATTCCTTCGGCAGCTCCCGCAGTTCCAATATGGTTTTCGCGGCGGCGGCCAGCGCGTCCACGCCCTTTTCGGGGGTCGCCCCGTGAGAAGACCTGCCGCTGACCGTCACGTCGAAGGTATCGGCGGCGGCGTAGAACTTGCCGTAGCGGATCCCCACGTCCCCGGCGGGGAGAAACGGATCGGCGTGGCAGCCGAAAAAGGCTGCAACGTCGTCCAGAACGCCGGAATCCAGCAGACGGACGGCGCCGCCGTCCCCCTCTTCATCCGGCTGAAAAATAAACTTCACCGTGCCGGGGAGCCGGTCTTTCCGTTCCGAAAGCAGCATGGCGGCGCCGATCAGGGCGCTCAGGTGCACATCGTGCCCGCAGGCGTGCATCATCCCCGGGACCACCGACGCAAAGTCCGCGCCGGTGGCTTCTGCCACTGGCAACGCGTCGATATCCGCCCGCAGGGCCACGGTCCTGCCGGGGGTTTTGCCCCGAAGCACGCCCACGCAGCCCGTGGGCAGGGGGCGCAGCACCTCCAGCCCCAGGGCGGAGAGCCGCTGTGCGATCAGCGCCGTGGTGCGGTGTTCCGCGTTGCCGGGCTCCGGATGGCGGTGCACGTCTTTCCGCAGCGCCGAAAGCGTATTCTTTTGTGCGTCCGATAAAACAAAAAGATCTGTCATCTTAAGAATCGTTCCATTCTGTCAAGTCCGGTTTTCAGCACGTCCATATCGCAGGCGTAGGAGATCCGGATATGGTCGTCCGCCCCGAAGCACGCCCCGGGGGTGGCCGCCACCAGCGCCTCTTTTACCATGCGGGCGCAGAACGAAAAGCTGTCTTCCCCCGCGGCGGAAATATCGGGGAAGAGGTAAAACGCGCCCAGCGGCTCCGTTACCGGCAGCCCCATGCCCCGCAAGCGGGAGAGCGCGTATTTCCGGCGTTCGTCATAGGTTTTCCGGAAGGGCGAAACGTCGCACTTCAACGCCGTGACGCAGGCGGTCTGGAAGGGCGCGGGCGTGCTCACCACGTTGAACTGGTGCGCGAGCCTGAGCCGCTCGTTCACGCTGCTGTCGGAAATCAGATATCCCATACGCCAGCCGGTCATGGCGTAGGGCTTACTGTAGCTTTGCACCAACAGGATCTGCTCCCGGAGGTCGCGGAATTGAGCAAAGCTCATATAATCGTCGGTGTAGATCAGATCCCGGTAGACGTCGTCGCAGATCACAAACACGGGTTTCCCCTTCACGGCGTCGTAAACCGCCCGCAGGCTCTCTCTTGTGTAAACGCAGCCGGTGGGGTTGTTGGGGGAATTGAGCACGATGGCCTTGGTTTTATCGGTAACAAGCGATTTCAGCCTGTCGCCGTCGATCTGAAAATTACGGTCGGCGGTGTCCAGCTTCACCGTCACGCCCCGGCAGAGGTTCACGATCTGCTCGTAGAGCACGAAGGCGGGCATGGGGACGATCACCTCGTCGCCGGGATTCAATATCCCGAACAGGGCGCAGAACAGCGCCTCGGTGGCGCCGGCGGTCACGATCACTTCCTCCGCCGTGTAGTCCGCGCCGTTCCGTGCGTTTTCAAAGGCGGCGACCGCTTCCCGCAGGGCGGGCATACCGTTGTTGGGGATATAGTGGGTCTCGTCTCTTCCGAGCGCCGCCGTGACCTCCGCTTTTACCGCGGCGGGGGTGGCGAAATCCGGCTCGCCCAGCGTCAGGCTCACGCAGCCGGGGGTGGCTGCCGCCAGCGCGGCAAACTCCCGGATGGCGCTTTTCTTCGCGGTGTAGAGCGCGGTATTCAGGTAATCTTTCATTGACATGGTTGTTTCTCCATAAAACGTGCCGCCGGATTGCGGACGTCCGGAATCGCGGCGGCGTGGATTGTTATTCGTAATGGAAGTCCGGGTCCGCGTCCAGTGTGGCAAAGAGATCGGCCACGGTTTCGGCGCGGCGGATGAGGCGCAGGCTGCCGTCCTCCTCCAGCAGATATTCCGCCGGGCGCAGCTTGCCGTTGTAGTTATAGCCCATGCTTCTGCCGTGAGCGCCGGCGTCGTGGATGGCAATCAGGTCGCCCACGACGGTTTGGGGCAGCGGGCGGTCAACGGCGAATTTGTCGTTGTTTTCGCAAAGGGAGCCCACCACGTCGAAGATCCCCGCGGCAGGCGCGTCTTCTTTGCCCAGCACGGTCGCGTGATGATACGCGCCGTAGATGGCGGGGCGCATCAGGCAGCAGGCGGTGGCGTCCACGCCCACGTATTCCTTGTGGGTGTGCTTGTGGCCGATCACAGAAGTGAGCAGATAGCCGTAGGGCCCGGTGATATACCGCCCCAGCTCCGTATAAATGGCGGGAGCCAGCCCCGCGGGGGTGAGCATCCGGTCGTAGACCGCTTTCACGGCCGCGCCGACGGCGGCGATGTCCACGGCGGTTTCTTCCGGACGGTAGGGAATACCGACGCCGCCGGACATATCCACGAATTCCACCGCGATATCCAGCGTTTCTTTGATTTTCAGCGCAAGCCCGAAGAGTTCTTCCGCAAGCTTGGGATAATAGTCGTTATCCAGCGAGCAGCTCGCCAGCATCCCATGGACGCCGAAGTGCCGCACGCCTTTCTCTTTGAGGATACGGAAGGCCTCCAGCAACTGCGCCTCCGGCATACCGAACTTGCTTTCCTTCAGCGTGCCGATGATGTCGTTCGAAATGCGGAATTCCCCCGGATTATAGCGGGCGCACACGGTATCGGGCACGCCTGCCGCCGCCTCGCACACCGAAAGCTGGGTGAGATCGTCAAAATTGATGATGGCACCGGCTTTCATCGCCGCCCGGTATTCCTCATGGGTGGTCTCGTTGGAGGTAAAGATGATGTGTTTGCCCCGGATGCCCGAGGCCTCGCTCAAAAGCACCTCCGAGACCGAGGCGCAGTCCGCCCCGCAGCCGAGGCGCTGCAGCAGCCGCAGGATCGCCGGGGTGGGGGTGGCCTTCACGGCAAAGTATTCACGGAATTCCGGCGCCCACGAAAACGCCTGCTTCAGCGCCGTGACGCAGG
>CACZOP010000084.1 GCA_902782845.1 Oscillospiraceae bacterium
AGCCCCTGCTCCGCAAAGGCGGAAGCCCACTGGCTCACGGCCTGCTCGGAAGCGCCCGCCGAGAGCATCATCACCATAAAGATCCAGAACAGTCCGTTTTTGAACAGTTCGCCGACGCCGCTTTTTGAGGGGTCCTCCGGTTTCGGCTCGTTGATGGGCGTCCTGAGGAACAGCAGGAGGTTGGACAGCGGCACGATCGCCCATAGGAGCGCCAGCGTCCGCCAGCTGCCGATCCCCGCCAATTTGAAAAAGAGCGTGGAGAGGAGCACCACGCCCACGTGCCCCCAGCAGTAGAAGGAGTGCAGCAGGCTCATGGCGCTTTCTTTGTTGCTTGTGGGGCAGTTCTCCACAATGGGGCTCACGATCACTTCCAGCAGACCGCCGCCCACGGCATACACCAGCACCGAAAGCAGCACGCCGATAAAGGGCGGCAGTATCCCCGGCAGCATGGTGAGAAGCGCAAAGCCCAACGCAGCGCACGCGTGGGCGAGCACCGCCGCCCGCCGGTAGCCGATCTTATCCACTAAGAAGGTGGAGAGCAGGTCCACCAGAAGCTGCAGACCGAAGTTGAAGGTCACAAGCAGCGTGATCTGCGACAGGGGAATGGCAAATTCCCGCTGCAGTTGCAGGAAGAGCAGCGGGAGGAAATTGTTGACGATGGCCTGCACGATATAACCCAAAAAGCAGGCGGTCATGGTGGTTTTGTAGGTAAAACGAAAATGGGACATCAGCTTGATCGTGGTTTGGAGGTTGAAGGAATGAAAAATCAACGATGCATGATGAATGATTTCGGAAGGGCATTCGCCCTTGCATCAGATTGCTGCCGCAGGGCAGCTTGATTTCTGCGCATCGATCATAATTGCAACGCAGTTCCGGAATTATCCATACGTCATTTTTCATTATTCATTGGAATTTGCGAAGCAAAATCTTTCAGCAGAACGGGTTTTCGGTGGGATAGGGTAAGGACGCCGGCTGATTATAGGCGATATCCTTTACGCCGAGGAAGCGGAACACCTCATACAGCGCCTTGCCGTAGTGGCCGAACGCCACCGCGCCGTGGTGCGGATAGTGCTTTTCGATGAGCACGTGGCGGTAGAAGCGGCCCATCTCTTTGATGGCGAACACGCCGCGGCCGCCGAAGGAGCCGGTTTCCACGGGCAGCACCTCGCCCTGGGCGATATAGCTGCGCACCACGCCCTCGCTGTCGCACTGCAGGCGGAAGAAGGTGATCGCGCCGGCGGCAATGTCGCCTTCCAGCGTGCCGCGGGTGAAATCGGGATCGCTTCCTTCCGGCTCCAGCAGACGGTGCTGGATCAGCTGATACTTCACGGCCCGGTCGTCGCAGAGCTTGCACACGGGCGTGTTGCCGCAGTGGAAGCCCATAAAGGTGTCGGTGAGTTTGTAATCGTATTTGCCCGCGATCTCTTTTTCATACATGGAGGCGGGCACGGAGTTGTTGATGTCGAGGATGGTCACCGCGTCCAGCGAGACGCAGGCGCCGACGTATTCGCTCAGGGCGCCGTAGATATCCACCTCGCATGCCACCGGGATGCCGCGCGAAGCCAGTCGGGAGTTCACGTAGCAGGGCTCAAAGCCGAAGGTCTCGGGGAAGGCGGGCCAGCATTTGTCGGCGAACGCCACATATTTGCGGGCGCCCTTGTGGGCCTCGGCCCAGTCGAGCAGGGTCAGCTCAAACTGCGCCATGCGGGGCAAAAGCTCCGGGTATTGGTTGCCCTGCACGCCGAGCTCCGCCGCCATATCGGCGCATACGTCGGGAATGCGGGGATCGTCCGCATGGTTTTTGTAGGCGATCAGAAGATCCAGCTCGGAATTCTCCTCGATTTCCACACCCAGCTCATAAAGGCCCTTGATGGGAGCGTTGCAGGCGAAGAAATCCTGCGGACGGGGGCCGAAGGTAATGATCTTCAGGTTTTTCACGCCGACGACAGCCCGCGCCACGGGCACGAAGTCCGCGATCATGGCGGCGATGTCGTCCGCCGTCCCCACGGGGTAGGCGGGGATATAGGCTTCGATTTTGCGCATGGCAAGGTTATAGGAGCAGTTGAGCATACCGCAATAGGCGTCGCCGCGGCCGTTTACAAGGTCGCCGTCGCCCTCGGCGGCAGCCACGAACATGGCGGGGCCGTCAAAGTGCTTCGCCAGCAGCGTTTCGGGGGTCTCGGGGCCGAAATTGCCGAGGAACACCACCAGGGCGTTGCAGCCTGCGGCAGTTACGTCCGCCACGGCTTTTTGCATGTCGGCTTCGTTTTCCACGGTCACGGGGCACTCGTAAAGCGCGCCCTTGTACGCTGCCTTCACGGCGGCGCGGCGCTGCTCCGAGAGCAGGATGGGGAAGCAGTCGCGGGACACCGCGATCAGGCCGAGTTTGATTTCGGGGATGTTGTTCAGCATAGTTTTATATCCTTTCAATTATTTTCTATGAATTCGGAATTCCGCATTGCTTATGCCAGCTTCCGGAAGGTCTCTTTCAGCGCCGGGTAGAGCAGACGGAATTTCTCATACCGCCCGGCATAAAGCGCCGCCCGTTCCGGGTCGGGCAGGATGCGTTCCCTGATCTTTACCAGCTTTTCGGCGCAGGCTTCCACCGTGGGATACGCGCCCGCCGCCACCATGGCGAGCATCGCGGCGCCGTAGCCGGGGCCTTCTTCTGTCCGGGGCAGCTCCAGAGGCAGGTTCAATACGTCCGCAAAGATCTGCCGCCACAGCGGGTTTTTCGCGCCGCCGCCCACCAGCGTACTGCCCGAGACCTCCACGCCGCAGCGCTTCACGGCCTCAAAATTATCCTTGATGGCAAAGGCCACGCCCTCCAGCACCGCCAGCAGCATGGCGTCCCGTTTGGTGTCGGGGCGGAGCCCCACAAAGCAGCCCCGGGCAAAGGTGTCGTTGATGGGGCTGCGCTCGCCCATTAAATAGGGCAAAAAGTAAACGTCGTTGCGCCCCGGAAGATCTTCGGGAATTTTCGCCTGTTCGCCGCCGAAATCGGAGGTGTTCAGCACGTCCTTGCAGAACCACCCGTTGCATGAGGCTGCCGAAAGCATGCAGCCCATCAGGTGGAATTTGCCGTTGGCGTGGGCAAAATTGTGGATGGCGGGGTCCGTTTTTTCGGGGAACCGGTCGGCGGAAATGAACACCGTGCCGGAGGTTCCGATCGAAAGGTTGCAGCGGCCGTTGATCACGGCGCCGGTGCCCACGGCAGCGCCCGCGTTGTCGCCCGCGCCCGCCGCCACGATGGTTTTTGCGGAAAGCCCGGTTGCCGCAGCGGCGTCCGGCTTCACCGCGCCCGCTTTTTCGTAGCTCTCGCAAAGGGCGGGGAGCTGCGTTTCGCGCACGCCGCACAGCTCGCACATTTCTTTTGACCAGCGCTTTTCTTTCACGTTCAGCAGCAGGGTACCCGCGGCGTCGGAATAATCGCTCACAAACGCGCCCGTCAGCCGGTAGGTGATAAAGTCCTTGGGCAGCATGATCTTTTTGATTTTATTGAAGTTTTCGGGCTCGTGCTTTTTCAGCCACAGGAGCTTCGGGGCGGTAAAACCCGCAAAGGCGATGTTGCCGGTGTGCGCCTGCAAAAGCGCCGTGCCCACGGTCTCGTTCAGCCACCGGGTCTCTTCCTCGGTGCGGCCGTCGTTCCAAAGGATGGCGGGGCGGATCACCTCGTCGTTTTCGTCCAGGATCACCAGCCCGTGCATCTGGCCCGCCGCCGAGACCCCCGCAACCGGGATCCTGCCGTTCTCCGTGAGTTCCTGTAAGCCGTCCGTCACGGCGTTCCACCAGTCTTCGGGATCCTGCTCGCTCCAGCCGGGGCGCGGGAAACGCAGGGGGTATTCCCGGCTCACGCTCTTTTTCACCGCGCCGGCGTCGTCCACCAGCAGCAGCTTCACCGCGCTGGTGCCGAGATCTATGCCGATATATTGCATACGGTCGTCCTCCGTTTTCGTTTGATCTCTTCTATTATATCGGATGTTTCATTTTTTTTAAATAGCTTTTTTCAAAAAAAACGGATTTTTCGTCCGGTCGGGAGGTTGTCCGGACAATGTCCGGACATTGTCATACAGAGATAGAGAAAGAGAGAGAATCAGATACAGAGATACATGAAGAGAGAAAGCAGAGGCAGAGGCGGGCGTTCGCCGGTCTCGCTGCCGTTGACGTCTGCCTGAACGCTGAAAAAAAGAAAACCTCTTGCGTGAAATTTATTTCTTATGTATAATAATACCGTAAACCCGAAGAACGACCGTTGAGGAGGTTCTGCAAAATGAATAAAAAAACAAAACGATTCCTGGCTTTGCTGCCTGCGTGCCTGCTTCTGCTCCCGGTTTTTTTGTCCGTGTTTTTCTGTCCCGTTGTCCGGGCTGCGGGAAATACCAGCAAGGATAAAGCGCTCGCCATCGCGGTGAATACCTTTGTTTCGGACAGCCAGTCGCGCATCAATGAAAAGCATTACTACCAATTCTCATTGAATACGGACGGCGTTGTGACGTTTGAATGTCTCCATGAGGCCTTTGACGACCCCTACAAGATCTGGTCGGTGAGTTTATGCACCGATAAGATGACGTCGCTGTGCAGCATAGAAGCCGTCGGAAAGGAAGCGCAGGTGCAGTCGCCGGAGATCGGCCTTCCGGCCGGGCATTATTATCTGACGCTGACAACTTCCAACAATCATTTTTCCGGCGCGCCCTATCGGCTCCGGGTGAATTTCACGCCCTCGGACGCATGGGAAACGGAGCGCAACGACAATAAAGGCAGCGCCGACCCGATCGGGACGAACAAGCTTTACAGCGCCTCGCTGCACAAAAGAGAAGAGAAGGACTATTTTAAATTTCATCTGGAAACGGACGGTTTTATCACGTTCGACTGCATCCATGCGCCCTTTGACGATCCCTATGTGTTTATGTCGCTTATACTGAACGACGATAAGATGGGGCACCTGTGCACCGTCAAGTCCGTTGGAAAGGAAGCGCAGGTCACGTCGCCGGAGATCGGCCTCCCGGCGGGGACCTACTATCTGCATGCGACAGGCGAAAGCACCCATTTTGTTGCGGCGACCTATCAGTTCCGGGTAAATTTCACGCCCTCGGACGCATGGGAAACGGAGCACAACGACAATAAAGGCAGTGCCGACCTGATCGCCGCGAACAAGCTTTACAGCGCCTCGATACATAAAAAAGGCGGAGACGACTATTTTAAGTTCCGGCTGGAAACGGACGGTTTTATCACGTTCGACTGCATCCATGAACCCTTTGACGATCCCTATGTGTTTATGTCCCTTGCGCTGAACGACGAAAAAATGGAACACCTGTGCACCGTCAGGTCCGTTGGGAAGGAAGCGCAGGTCACGTCGCCGGAGATCGGCCTTCCTGCGGGGACCTACTATCTGCATGCGGCAGGCGACAGCACCCGATTTTTTGCGGGGACCTATCAGTTCCGGGTGAATTTCACGCCCTCGGACGCATGGGAAACGGAGCGCAACAACAATAAAAGCAACGCCGACCCGGTTGAGACAAACAAGCTTTACAGCGCCTCCATCTGCAAGAAAGAGGAGGAGGACTATTATAAGTTCACCTTGCCGTCGGACAGCATTGTTTCGCTGCTGTTCGAGCATCAGGCCTTTGACGATCCGGGCGCTTACTGGACGGCGAACCTGTATACCGATACGATGAACCGCCTCGGCAGCAGTATCACGGTCCACGCAAAGGAATCAAGGGTCCAGGGAGAGCAGCTCGAGCTCAAGGCCGGGACCTATTATCTGCGGGTGAGCGCAGGCAGCGCGTATTCCGCCGCGACCTATCACTTTTCCGTGCTTACAAATGACGGCGTCCATCTTTACAGGCTCGGCGATATCAACCTTGACGGCTTCATTACCGCCGAGGATGCGCGTCTGGCGCTCAGGGCCGCCGTGGGGCTGGAGAATTACCCGGTGGGCTCTCCGCAGTTTATCGCCGGCGATACCGACCGGAAAGGCGAGATCACAGCGTGGGATGCGCGCCGGATCCTCCGCGCCGCCGTGGGGCTGGAAACG
>CACZOP010000085.1 GCA_902782845.1 Oscillospiraceae bacterium
CCCCCGCGCAGGCAAAACACTGCGAAAAATGCGGAAAGGTGGAAGCCGGTTGGGCGACGGTCGACGGAAAGACCTACTATTTCCTTGCGGACGGGACGCCTGCCAAAAACCGGATCGTAGATAAGAAATACGTGGGCGGCGACGGCGTTTACGTCAACGATAAAGTGATCCAGTCGGCGGTCAATATCGTGCTTGCCTACGGCGGAAGCGGTTCCAATGCCGAAAAGCTGAAAAACTGCTATTACTACATGGTCCGGAATTACCGGTATAAGAGTATCCGCGGCGTGGCCACGGCCGCCAATCTTCCGAGTAAGGCCGCGAATATGTACGCAACGCATTACGGGCACTGCTACAGCTATGCGAGCGCGTTTGCTTACGTCGCAAAGGTGCTCGGATATGAAACGCGGGTGAACAGCGGCCAGATCCGCAGCGCCTCCGGAAGAATGGCGTCGCACGGATGGACGGAGCTGAAAATCAACGGCGCGTGGTATATGTTTGACGTAACATCCCATATCTACCGGGGCATCAACGGCTATATGCGTACGCACGCAAATTTCCCCATTTATCACGTGTCCGGCCGTTTGTTTACCCTGATCTGCAATAACGGGACGGCGAGATGGTCTTAACGGATTTCGGCCGCCGCTCCGTTCCCGACAGCGCCGGAAGCTGTCAGTTCAATTCGGAAAGGAAGTCTCAGAATGGTATTTAGCTCACTGACTTTTGTGTGTGTTTTTTTGCCGGTCGTATTCCTGCTGTATACGGTATTGCCCGGGCTCAGAGTCAAAAACATTTTGCTGATTCTGGCAAGCCTTGTGTTCTACGCCTACGGCGAGCCGGTCTACGTGCTTCTCATGATCGGAAGCGCAACTGCCAATTACCTGTTCGCGCGTCTGATCGCGGCCGGGAAAACGCCGCGTGTGAAAAAGGCGATGCTGATCGCGGCTGTGATCCTGAATCTCGGTGTGCTCGGTGTGTTCAAGTATACGGGCTTCCTGATCGGCAGTGTGAACGGCTTGTTCCGTCTGTCGATCCCGATCCCGGAGATCACGCTGCCCATCGGCATCTCCTTCTTTACGTTCCAGGCGCTGTCCTATGTGATCGATGTTTATTGGGAACGTGTGGCCGTTGAGAAGAATTATCTGCGGGTCCTCTTATACATCTCTTTCTTCCCGCAGCTGATCGCCGGTCCGATCGTCAAATACCACGATATCGCCACCGCGCTGCAGGACCGCAGCTCTTCCGCCGCGGAGATCGCGCAGGGGCTTCGCCGGTTCCTGTTCGGTCTGGCAAAAAAGGTTCTGATCGCAAACGTGATGGGGCAGACGGCGGATGCGGTGTTCTCCATGGAGAAGGGGGAGCTGAACGCCGCGATCGCCTGGCTTGGCGCCGTGAGCTATATGCTGCAGATCTATTATGATTTCAGCGGCTACAGCGATATGGCGATCGGGCTCGGGCACATGTTCGGCTTTACCTTCAAGGAAAACTTCCTCTATCCGTATACCGCGAACAATATTCAGGATTTCTGGCGCCGCTGGCACGTTTCCATGTCCACCTGGTTCAAGGAATATCTCTACATCCCGCTCGGCGGCAACCGGAAGGGGAAGGTCCGCACAAGCGTGAACAAGATCATCGTTTTCCTCTGCACCGGCCTGTGGCACGGGGCGAACTGGACTTTTGTCCTCTGGGGCGCGTATCACGGCTTCTTCCTGCTTCTTGAAAACTATGTGCCCGTTCTCAAAAAACTGCCGAAGGCGATCGGTAAGATCTACGCGCTTCTTGTTGTGTGTATCGGCTTTGTGCTTTTCCGGGCCGAGAGTATTTCGCAGTTCGGAACGATGTTTGCCAAAATGTTCGGCGGTTTTTCGTTCACAGCCGAAAGCAATGCGCTGCTGCTGCGGCAGCTCACGCCCTGGTTCCTGTTTATCCTCGCGGTCGCGGTGATCGGCGCCGGTCCGCTGCAGAAGCTCAGGACCGCTCTGTTCAACGCGCAGACGGAAGACGGCGCGGCGGCGGAAAAGACGAACGTCCGGAGAATTGCCGTCGTCGTCTCCTACATCGCGGCGGTCGTTCTGCTGGTTTGGTGCGTGATCCGGCTGTCTTCACAGAGCTATAACCCGTTTATCTATTTCAGGTTCTAAGGAGGTGCGAGAAAATTGGAAAACAAGAAAGAGAAAAAGCTCAGATATCTCATTTTTATTCTTATCGTACTGATTCTCTGCGCCGTCCCCTTTGTGTGTATGTTCTTTGCGCCGACAACCGAAACAACGGAGAACCGGCGTCTGGCGGCATTTCCGTCGTTTACGGAAGAGGGAAAGCCCAATGCGGATTTTCTGCAGGATCTCGGCGCCTATTTTGAGGACCATTTCGCGTTCCGCAACCTGATCGCCGCAGCCGACGGCAGGCTGCAGTCGCTCTTCGGTGTTTCCAGCGTGGATACGGTGGTAAAGGGTACGGACGGATGGCTCTATTACACCGCTTCCGCAAACGATTTCCAGGGGCTCGACGCGATGACCGAAAACGAGGCCGCTTTTGCCGCGCGGAATCTGAAGCTGATGCAGGATTATCTGGACGCGAAGAAAATCGATTTCGTGTTCACGGTCGCGCCGAACAAGAACGCGCTCTATGGGGAGAATATGCCGTATTATTACCTTCGTACGGATCTGAAGAACAGTATGGACGTGTTCGCGCCGTATCTGGCGGCGGAAAAGATCAGCTACGCCGATCTCTTTTCCGTTTTCCGTGCGCAGGAAAAGGTCCTGTACCTGAAACGGGATTCCCATTGGAACAACGAAGGCGCGCTGCTCGCCTATGAAACGATCATGGATACGCTGGAAAAACCGTATGACGCCTTCCTTACCGCGCCGGTACTGCGCGAAAAAACGGAACGCGGGGATCTCGGCAAAATGGTGTATTCCGTCTGGGCGGATCCGGAATGGAACAGCTACTATACGCTGCCGGAGGCTTATACCTTCACTTCTGAAAGCAGCGACGTGGAGGCGGCGCTGCTGACGACAGAGAACAAGGAGGCCAAAGGGAAGCTCCTGATGTTCCGGGATTCGTTCGGCAACACCCTGCTGCCGTTCTTTGCGGAAAACTTCGCTTCCGCCGTGTTCTCAAAGGCCGCGCCGTACCCGCTGGAGAGATTCGTCGAGCAGTACCGTCCGGACGTCGTGATCGCGGAAAAGGTGGAACGGAATCTGTCGGATCTGTTGGTAAAGCCTGCGATCATCTCCGCGCCGGAATGCGATCTTGCGCTGAAAGGCATGCAGACTGCCGGCGAAGGGCAGGAGGCGGCGGATCCGCCCGTGTTTGAGGAATCCTTCGACGATCCCACCTATATCTGCGTAAAGGGCAGGTTCCCCGACGCGACCGCGGAAACCATGGTCTACGCAAAACTCGGAGACCATACGTATGAAGCGTATCGCGTGGTCAATGCGTCGGGTGAAGCGGAATACCTGCTCTATTTCAAAAAGACGGACCTTGAACAGGCGGAGGGCGCGCTGGCGGTGATCCTGAAAAACGGCGCGACGCTCAGTCAGCTCTGTTCGGCGCCGATCACTTTACCGGAGGCTGAGACAGAATGAAGAGATTGATCGCATTAACGGGGCTGGTGCTGCTGACGCTTGTGGCGGCAGGCTGTTCCGGCCAGAAAAAAACGGTAACGATACACGACGGCAGATACACGACCCACGTTACGGTCGCGGACGGCGCAACCGTCGGCGAAGCGCTGGCTGCCGCCGAGATCACAGTGGATGAGAAAGACCGCGTTTCTCCGGCTCTGGACGCTTCTCCTTCCGAAACGGAGGAGATCACGATCGAGCGCTGCGTCAGCGTGAACGTGGTTTACGACGACAGCTCCAAAACCGTGGAGGCTGTCGGCGGAACGGTTGCGGACGCGGTAAAAATGAGCGGATTCAAGATCGGTGAGAACGACGCCGTAAACTTCGACGGCAAGGTGTATCTCGCGGACGTTCCGGACGATATCGTGATCACAAGGCAGTTCAATATCACCCTGAAGGCGGACGGCAAGGAGACCACCGTGCTTTCCCCCAAACTGACTGTGGAAGCGTTCCTGAAGCAGCAGGATTGTTCTCTCGACGAGCTCGACCGTGTCTCTCCCGCGCTCACGGAGACCATCGATCAGGATACGACCGTGGTCGTGAACCGCGTCACGCAGAAAACGGAGACAAAAACGGTCAGCATCCCGTATTCCACGCAGTCGGAATACTCCGCATCGATGAATAAGGGCAAAAGCCAGGTCAAACGCAGCGGCGTCAACGGAAGCAAGCAGGTCACTTATCAGGTCACCTATGTGGACGGCGTGGAGGAAAGCCGCACCGTCCTGACCGAAAAAGTGCTCAAACAGCCGGTAAACGCCATTGTCGTCTACGGCACCAAGGCGGTTGCCTCCGGCGGCGGAAAGAAGGTCGTATCCCGCGAGCGGGTGGAGGATTGCGACGGCTCCGGCCACGGATATTATATTGTCCATTATTCCGACGGAAGCGTCGGCTATATCGACTTCTGATCCGAGGCCCGAAACAAGTATTCATAATAGTCGCGGAATCGAAAAAAGCCGGTATCCCTTGTCGGAACCGGCTTTTCTTTATGTTTCACCTGCCAGGCTTCTGGCGTTTTCGTGATCGATATATCGGTATGGGATCACATGGATCAAACGTTGGCGTATTGACGCAGCCACCATTCCGTATAGGCGTCCGGATAGTTGGTCTTGAAACCCGCAACGCCCATTTCGCAGATCTGCGCCCACCATTCGGGGTAATCGCCGAGGTTCGAGAAGACCTTGATCCCCATGTCCGCCAGCATATCCACGTCCGCCTTGGTAAAGGCTTCGTTGTTCAGCCCGACTTCATACAGGTCGGAGCGGCGGACGAATTCCATGTTCTCCTCGGTTAAAAAGCGGATGTTCGCGCCGAGGCGCAGGCCTTCCGGTTTGCCCTTTTCACGGTAGTGCGCCTGCATCTCCTCCAGAACGGCTTTGTCGCCGGAGAAAAAGATATAGCGCGATACGTTGGGGGAAGCGGCAAGGATCTCGTCCATGCGGGGGCACATGCCCACGTCCTTGAATTCCACCTCCACGGTGAAGTCGTAATCCACGGTGCTGAGCCACCGGTCGAATTCCGGGAAGGTGGCAAGGTGCGTGACTCTGCTTTCGGGATGGCCCTCCGGCGTGGGGCAGCGCCTGCCGCCCGCATGCTCCGACCACGGGATGGGCGGATATTTGAATTTGAGCGCATCACGGTAGGGGATATCGAACGCCTTGATCTGCGCCGCCGTCATATCCTTGAGCTTGTCGGTGTGCCGATCAAAGGTCATATAGCCCATGTTGGAATTGTGGGTGAGGATGATCTCGCCGTCCCCCGAAATGTTGATGTCCATCTCAACGCCCTCAAAGCCGAGCTCGGCGGCCTTCTGGAACGCTTCGAGCGAGTTTTCCGGCGCGAACTGGGTCACGCCCGTGTGGGCGAGGCGCATCGGCGTCCCGCAGTATTCTTTTTTCATTCTGTAAAACCTCCGGTTGTTTTTTTCATTCTGATTATACCACGCTCTGCGTAAAATGCAATAAGGAAACGCAAAGAAAAATGCTTGACTTTCCCAGGACTGCGTGTTATAGTAATTTCACTATCAAGAGTGCGTAAGAGACAAGCTCGTTGACCGCACAGCAACCTGCCGGAGGGTAAGGTGCTAATGCTTGACCGATAGGGCAATGGTTTATTCTGTCCTGTCGGTAACGATGGGACATTTCTTTTGCTCTCTGATAACGATAAAAGATTATTGGAGGAACCAAAAATGGAAAGAACTTTAGACAATCTAAGAAAGTCACTCAAAGGCAAGATTTATCTCTATCTCAAAGACGCGGAAACAGAAAGACAGTTTATCGAGGACGCGCAGGCGGAAGGATACCGTTTCGGCTCGATCAGCCCCGCAGACAGCCCAGCAGATAATATTATCGCTCTCTGCGAAGAGAAACAGTTGTCCCACGTCGGCGCAGTCGGAAGGATCGCGTTTCAGTGCAACGGCGGCAGCGGCGCAAAGGGACGCTTTCACCGGATCGACTACGCAAAGTACAGGCGCGGAGACAAAAACTGTTATTTTATACGTTAAACGGATTACGGAGGAACCCCATGGAAGAATTTGTTGCCACGCAGATCAAATACGGGCTGAAATACGTGCCCGCCAACCTGCTGAAATCTTACGTTATCCCGCAGAGCAGCGCCGAGACCCGGGCGCCGCGCTCCCGCGGCTTTTTGCGGGGCGTGTGCCATCCCAACGAGGATTACATGCTGCTGCGGGAGGCGGATATCCGCTGGGTGCGGTTCGACGTTCCGTTCCCCTTTGCTCCGGAAGGCGGCGAATCGCGGGATTACATCGCTTTTAAGGAACGCTGCCGGGGCTATGCCGCGCGCGGGTTTTCCGTGATGGCGGTCACCCCGTTCCCCAATGCCTTTTTCACCCACGGGATCGACCCCCGCACGCCGGAGGGGGAGGCCCGGGTGCGCGAGGTCGCGGCGTTCCTTGTCCGGGATCTGCAGGGGCTGGTGGGCGGCTTCCAGATCTCCAACGAGATGGGGCTGCCCAAATACACGCTGCCCTTAACGCTGGACGAGGCCGCGCGGTTCGTGGGCGTTCAGGCGGAAACAATGTACCCGCTGCGAAAAAACCTCCTGATCGGCTACAATTCCGGCGGGCCGGAGGCAAAGCTCCACGCCCTGCTGCGGCCTTATCACCGCTATTGCGACTACGTGGGGATCGACGTTTATCTGGGCTGCTTTGCGGGCGTGCCGGGCACCATGGGAATGTTCGAGGGGCTGCTGCGTTATCTGTGGGCGATGACCGGCAAACCGGTGCTGCTGCAGGAATTCGGCTACATCGGCGGCGGCGCGCCCAAAACGAGAGCGCAGAAACAGGCGCTGCTGCGGTTCTACGGGCTGGAACGGGAGGAGGACGCGAAATCCGCTATGGAGGGGTTGATGGCAAAACTGCCGGGGAATTTTCAGCATTCTCTGCGGTTCGACGGCAAAAACGATCCCGCCCGCTACTACGACCTGCTGTTCCACAGCGACTACCGCCAGCATTTTTATAAAGAGATGCCCCGGCTGACCCGCATCCCGGGCTTCTCCCACACCCCGGAGGGGCAGGCGAAATTCTATAACGAGCTGATCCCCCGCCTTTACCGCCTGCCGTTTGTGGCGGGCGCGATGATCTACTGCTGGTCGGACGCCGAGGCCTGCGGCTACTGCGGCCAGCCCGATTGCCCGGTGGAGACCCGCTGGGGGCTGGTGGATTGCGGCGGCCGCCCCAAGCCATCCTACTTTGCCGTTCAAAAGCAGTTCGGCCGCATCCGGTTCCTGGACGACGCGGGAAAGCGATGATCTCACGATCAGCCGGGCGGCGTACGGCAGGGGAATTGTTGCCATTTTTGCCTTTGTCTTGCTTTTTTCTGGAAAGTACGTTATAATAAAAATGAAAATTCCGGATAGACAAAAAGATCAGGAGGCGACCTCAAATGAAACGATCCTTTGTGCAAAAAACGCTCTGCACGGCGCTTTCGTTCCTGCTGGCGGCGGCGATCCTGCTTCCCGGCGGCTTTCTTCCGGCTGCGCGGGCAGCGTATACGGTTTCCGACGCCTATCGGAACAGCCCCTACTATGCGGCCGTGAACGCTGTAACGCTCACCGGGGACGCGCGTACCGACCTGTTGAACGTGGCGCGGTCGCAGCTGGGCTACGTTGAGGGCGGCGAGGCAGGTGATTTCGGCGGCAGCGGTTCCACCGGCGTGCGGGATAACTACACCGAGTATATCTACTGGTATTTCGGCGACGAGACGGCTCACGGCGATAATTACGCCTGGTGCGCCGCTTTTGTGAGCTGGTGCGCGAACAAGGCGGGTATTTCCGCCGATACCATTCCGAAATTTGCGCGGGTGCAGTCGGAGGGTATGGCCACGTTTCAGAGTTGGGGGAGGTTTGTTTCCAGTAACTGCAGGCCTTCTCCGGGCGACCTGATCTTCTATGCGAACCACGTGGGGATCGTGGAATCGGCGGACGACGAAGGCGTGACCTCCATCGAGGGCAATTATCAGGATCAGGTGCAAAGAAGACGGAACGCCTACGGCAGCAAGGCGATCGTCGGTTACGGCGTGCTTTCAGACGAGCCCGCGCCGTGGCCCGCGTATCTGCCCTATCCCGAGGCGCTCCAGACCGTGGGATCCGACGGGCTGGTTGTGCGGTGGCTGCAAAGAACGCTCAACGATCTTGGCTACGACTGCGGCAATCCGGACGGGATCTTCGGGAACAACACGAAAAAAGCCGTTCTGCGGTTCCAGTCCGATAACGAGCTGGCTGCGGACGGGATCGTCGGCGCCGCCACCTGGACAATGCTGTGGCAAAAGCTCCATGAAAAATATCCGGACGCCCATTTGCTCCGGGAGACCGTGACCGAGCCCACCTGCACCGAGGGCGGCTACGTCTCCCATGCCTGCGCGATCTGCCGCTACGGATATGCGGATAACGAAACCGATCCGCTAGGCCACGCCTACGGCATCCGCATCACGCCGCCCACCTGCACCGAGGGCGGGATCACCACCTGCAAATGCGTCCGCTGCGGGGATACCTTTACAAAAGATCCCACCGAACCCACCGGCCACACGGATGAAAACGGCGACGGGATCTGCGATTTCTGCGAGACCGCGGTCGGAGAAAAGCAGAGCAACTGCGCCTGCGGGGAATACCACACGGGTCCCTTTGCCCCGCTGATCTGTTTCTTCCACAAAATCGCCTTCTTTTTCAAAAACCTTTTCGGCAGGATTTAGGTTTCGGCTAAAACCGCTTCGGGAAAGGAAATTCCGCAAAAAAAGCGCAACGATTCCCCAATGCTCCGCTCTTTCCGCAGGCGCCTTTCAGCCCATGTGTCCGGAAACAGTCGATTCGGGGCGAAAAACGCGTTCTTCGCTTCGTTCCGGTCGAAGGAAGGCAAACCACCCCGTCGGAAATGAGACGGGCTGCAGCGCTGATTTTCTTATAAAAACCAAGGATCCCTGTGTTTTTGTTCAGGGATCCTTGTTCTCATATAAGGGGATAGGTGAATCGTTTGTCCGGGGAGCTGCTGTCGCGTGTCAGGCGACCGTCGCCCGGAAAGTCCTTGCGCTGCCGTCCGCTTCGTAAACGAAGGAATAGCCGTAGGTGCCGTCCGCATCGTAGGAAACGCCGTAGCCGTCGTAACCGTGGACGGAAGCGAGGTTCGCCGGCTGCCACACGCCGTTGATCCGTTCCTCAAGGCGCAGCCTGCCGAAATCCGTGAAGCCTGTGAGCTTCACGGTGGAATAGTTTCCGCCGCCCGTAACGGTGAACACGGCCTCGTTGTTATCGCACTGCACGGTGGGGATCACCGCGTCCGGCAGCACCGTGCCTGTTTCGGCGGTTGCAGACAAGCGGTTGACCGCGCTGTCCTGCCGCACCTTTCTCACGTTTTCGCAGTCGGTCTCGAGCCCCGTGCCCCACGGCAGGAGGATGAGATCCAGATGGATGGAATCGCCCTTTTTGAACGTAACGGGACCCACGTCCAGCGTCAGCGCGGAATCGGTGAAATCATTATAGGCAAACGTGCGTACGGTGAACGGGATCCGGTCCGTTTTTCCGCCCCGGACGATCGAGGCGCCGCGGATGATCGTCGCCCCGTTTGCGCCGAAGGTGCTGTTTCTGATCTCGTCCTCGCTTTTGTCGATCGTGGTCAGCGAATAATACGGTATGTCGCCGCCCAGCCGATAATACTTTTGGATCAGACCGTATTCAAACGGCGCGGTCGTTTCTTCGCCGTTCCGGTCGGTAAACACAAGGGATCGGTATTGCACGAAGCGCCCGGTCTGGAAGAACAGATCCACGTCATGGCGGAAGTTGAGATAGGTTTTCGGTTTCAGAAATTCCAGATCCACCGTGTAATAGGTGCGGTTCTCATCCGTCTGCGGGAATTCCACGTGCCGCAGGGTATAGCGATAGCTGCCGTCTCCCGAAATAAACTGCATTTCGATGTCCGCATACGTGGGGCCCACGGAACGGATCCGGCTCCCGGCGTATTCCGCGCAGGTCTGCGCCGGATAGGAACGGTCGATCAGAAAGCTCGGTTTTCCCACGGCGTTGAACTGCGGCTGGCCACTCCACATGATACCGCTCCTGCCGCGGAAATCCGGCAGCAGGAATCCGGTTTTTCCCTCTGCGCCGTAGGGGCTGATACAATTGCTTTCGGTGGTTCCGGTGGAAAGATGGTAATAGGAAGTGTGGAACTCAATGGAAGAGAGCTGCTTGAGCGGCACGTTCCCCCAGTTCTGGTAAAGATGCACCGCTTTCACGTTCAGATCCTCACCCGCTTTCACCGTGAGGGGGAAGTAAGCGTCCCCGTAGCTGTGGTCCCGCTCGCTGTAGTAATGCTCCACGATGTCGCCGCTGAAGTTTTTAGACACCTGCACGGGAATGGGTGAGAGAACGTCGTTTTCATCCAGCACGGCGCAGGCCTCCAGACCGCCTGCTTCGGTAAACGCCCGGATATAAATATCTCTGTCGTCGGCGCCGGGGATGTTAAGGGCGGCGCTGAAACGGGTGTCGGGGTTGTCGTAGGCATATTGGAAGTGGGTGCCGGGCAGCGTGACGGTGTAGCAGCCGCGCAGGCCTTCCCACAGGACGGCGGAACCGTTGTCGGCGGTGACGGGCAGCGGCGCGCGCTCGGTTTTTGCCGCGGCGGCAACGCCGGCAAAATCGTGGGTTTCATCGGTGTAGATCCGGCAGCCCATCGTTACGGTGTTCAGCATATAGTCGCCGGTTTCGTCATGTTTGTTGATGCCGGTGCCGGGCTCGTAATCCGCCGTCATGGTGACGACGTATTCGCTCTTTTCTTTAACGACGCAAAGGGATCTTGTTTCTCCCGTAACGGGCAGGATAAAGCCCACCACGCCCGCGTCTTTGATGTCGAAGGCGGCGTAGGAAACGGAATCGCAATCCGCGTTTGTGTCTGCGTGGAGTCCTGCCGCGTCTTCGATCTGTATCCCTGCCACGGCGCAAACGGGGATCCTGATCACGGCGCCGAAGGCGTCAAGGTCCTTCGTCTGCTCGTCCGCAAAAAGGCTGTATTGCAGGTAGAGCCGATCCGACCATACGTGGAAGCCCTTGTCCACCTTGAAGGCGCCGGGCTTCAGGTCGTAATCCCGCACGTGTACGTCGTAATAATATTCGCCGAGGCGGATGGTATTCACCCGGCCTTCGTTGAAGCTTTCGGAGGCATAGTAGACGTCCCCCGCCCGGTCGGCGCACCACGCGTCAAAGGAATCGGCAATGTAAACGCCGCCGTCCGGATTGGTCAGCGTCGCGCCGTTGCGGTATTTGCTCAGCGTATGGGTGAGGCGCATGCCGGCGTTCGACATCCGGTAGGCCGTCCGTTTCGCGTTGGCGTAAACGCACTGGGGCGCGTTCGCCAGCCGGTTCGCCAGCAGCACGCTTGCCGAAAGCGGGCTGTCGCCGGTAATATCGTTCACGGGCGCGGCGGGTACCGGCTGCGGGAGCCCGGGTGTAACCGCGCCGCCGAAAAGCCCGGAGAAACATACAAAAAAGGAAAGAAACAGGGAAAGGAATCTTCTGAAAAAAACAACCGTTGACACTGTATCACCCTCTGTTCATGTTTTTGGGAAATCATCTTTTTTATTTTAGCATACCCTCCGATACGTTGTAAACTGTTTTTTTGACCGTTCATTCGGGGGTCGGCGCGTCGTTTTATGCGTGAAGCCGCTTTTTTTACGCTGCGTTTTGTACCTTGAGATATCACGAAAAAAAGGATATAATGAACATGAGGACGGAGGTGACGACCGTGGGAACCGGAGAAACGATACAAACGCTGCGGCAGAATGCGCATCTTACGCAGGCGCAGCTCGCAGAACGGCTCTTTGTCTCCAGGGAGCTGGTCTCCAAATGGGAGCTGGGACAGCGTAAGCCCGATATCCGGTTGCTGCGGGCAATGGCTGCGCTGTTCGCGGTGGAAATCGACGTGCTGGCGGACGTGGGCAGTTTCGCCGATGAGCTTGCCGCCTGCCTGCCGCCCGGTATGCTGCCGGATGAACGCGGTTTTTCGGCAATGCTGATCGCGTTTACGGAGACCTTGTCCGACCGCGATCGCGGCGTTTTCCTGCGCCGCTACTATTCTCTCGAGACCCCGGCGGAAATCGGGGAGGCGTTCGGCATCAAAGAAAACCACGTGCGTTCCATTCTTGCAAGAACGCGGAAAAAACTGAAAAACTATCTGAAAGGAGCGGGCGTATGAACGGAAAAGACTGTCTTCTTGCCTTTGCGTCGCTGGAAA
>CACZOP010000086.1 GCA_902782845.1 Oscillospiraceae bacterium
AGCGGTGACGCCGGATGAACCGTCAACGTCGGCGGCCTTCGTCTGCGGCGCGTTTTCGTCGTAGGCTTCGAGCCCCACCGCGATCCTGAGCGCGATCCGGGCGTCTTCCGCGTTCACCCCGTCGTCCCCCGAAACGTCCCCGGGCGCAAAGGTCACCCTGGGCTTTTTTACTTCCCCGACGGCGGTGGTTTCTTCTTCCGCGGGCGCTTTTTCCGCCGCAGCCCCCTCCGTCTCCGGCGTGGCGGCGGTCTGCGTCCCCGTTCCGGCGGTTGTTTCTTCAACCGCTGTCGTGGTTTCTTCCTCCGCCGCTGTTGTGGATTCTTCTTCCACCGCGACAGGGTCGGGTCCGTCCGTTGTTCCGGTTTCTTTCGCAAAGGCGTCGATCACCGGGGCGCCCGTGCCGCACAGCACGGCTGCCGCGATCAAAAGACACAGCAGCTTTTTGATCTTCATTGCTTTTCCCCCTGTTGTTGTATTCTCCGCCGGCAAAACGGTTTGCGCTGCCGGCGACGGCAAAAAGGCTGTTTTGTTGCTTTTCGAAAAATCAATTTTCATTTTAGCACACTTTTTTGCGCTTGTCTATATCCTCCGGCTGTAATTTCCGGAAAAGAATACGGTAGTATCTGTCAGCCGACGGCGTTTGCACGCCGTCCCGTTACAGAATCAGCAGCTCCTTCGGCGCGGCCGTCAGGTTTTCGCAGCCGTTTTCGGTGATCAGCGCCATGTCTTCGATCCGGACGCCGAATTCCCCGGGAAGGTAGATCCCGGGCTCCACGGTCACCACGTCGCCGGTCTGCAGCGTCCATTTTGAACGGGGCGAGAGGTTGGGCGCTTCGTGGATCTCCACTCCCACGCCGTGGCCGGTGCCGTGGCCGAAGCACTTGCCGAAGCCCGCTTCGCTTATCACGTCGCGGGCGGCTTTGTCCGCGTCGAAGCCCGTAACGCCGTTTTTCAGAACGGCGAGGGACGCCCGCTGCGCCGCCGCCACCACGCTGTAGATCCGTTTCATCTCGTCGGTGGCATAGCCCACCGCAACGGTGCGGGTCATGTCGGAATGGTAGCCGTTTTTCAGCGCGCCGAAATCCAGCGTGAGAAAGTCGCCTGCTTCCACCTTCTTTTGCCCCGGAACGCCGTGGGGCAGCGAAGAATTCACACCCGAAACGGCGATGGTCTCAAACGAAAGGCCGTCCGCGCCGTTTTTCAGCATGTAGTATTCCAGCTCCAGCGCGATCTCTTTTTCGGTGCGCCCCGGCTTTATGAACCCCAGTATATGGTTAAGGCCGGCTTCCGCGATCCGCTGGGCCTCGGCGATCTCGCGGATCTCCCACGCAGCCTTGTTCCTGCGCAGGCCGTTGACCGCCCGGGTGAGGGCGGGGGAGTCGTCGAACGCAACGCCCGGCAGCTTTTCTTTCAGCTCGGCAAACTGCGCCAGCGTCAGCCGGTCCTGTTCCACGGCCACTGTGCGGACGTCTTTTTCCGCAAATATGGCGTTCAGGGCGTGATACAGGTCGGCGGAATCCCGTACGTATGCCTTCCCCAGCTTTTTCTCCGCCGCTTCGGTGTAGCGGGAATCGGTAAAAAACAGGGCTTCGTCTTTTGTTGCCAGCAGCACGCCGTCGCTGGCGGCAAAGCCGGTAAAATAAAAGCGGTTGGTTTCGCTCAGCAGCAGGGCGGCGTCCGCAAAACCGGCGATCGCCCGTCCCAGGGCGGCGGTTCTTTCATTCATCTGTATTTCCTTCTTTCATTCCGTTGCGTTTTGTGTTTTCTGCCGGCGCTTCCGTTTCCGGCAGCAGGCCCTCGGCGGCAAGAAATCTCCGTTCGATCTTCCGCAGCTTCTGATACCGGAGATAAAACAGGATCTCGGTGTGCTGCGGGCGGATCAGCAGCGGGATGCAGCCGGCGGCGTTGGCGCCCCGGATATCGGTAAACAGCTGGTCTCCCGCCATGGCGACCGACGCCGGTTCCAGACCCAGCAGCCCGGCGCATTTTTTGAATCCCCGGGAGGAGGGCTTTTCCGCCATGGCAAGGTAGGGCAGCCCCAGCCGCCGCGCCATGCTGCGCGCCCGGAGCGTGTAGGTATTCGACAGGATCATCATGGGCACACCCGCAGAAATCATGCGGCGCGTCCATTCCTTCACCCCCGGGAAAAACGTATAGGAGCTGTCGTAGGCAAGGGTGTTGTCGATATCCAGCAGCAGCGCCGCCGCCCCCAGTGAAGAAAGCTCTTCGGGGGTGATTTCGGTGATCCTGTTGTAGATGCGGCGTGGGAGCAGATCCTCCCGGAGCGTTGTGTCCATTTTTGTTTTCCCGTCTTTTTTCTGAAAAAAAACGGACCCCGAAAGGCCCGTTTACTGATGTTTGCCCATGGTCTGGCGCCCGAACGTCCGATTATTTATACTTGCGTTTACGAGCGGCTTCGGATTTTTTCTTTCTCTTTACAGAGGGCTTTTCATAGTGCTCTCTTTTGCGAACCTCCTGAATCACGCCGTCACGAGAGGTCTGACGCTTAAAACGGCGCAGTGCGCTGTCAAGAGATTCATTTTCTTTCACTTTTACCTGGCTCAATTATATTCCCTCCCTCCGCGCTTGCGTGGGTCATCTGTACTTTATATACGGTGGTATTATACAACTAAGATCCGGGAGTGTCAACATTTTTTTTTTGAATTTTAAGGTTTTGCGGTTCTTTCTGCATAAATGACGAAAAATTGCATAAAATACTTTATTTTATGGGCAAGTTGTGGTAGAATGAGAACACGTCCGGTTCCTTTATTCACAAAGGAGATCCGCATTTTTTCCGCCGAAACGAGGTGTTTTTATGTCCGTCCCTCTTGCCGACCGCATCCGTCCCAAAAGCCTCGACGAGCTTGCGGGGCAAAAGCATCTGTTCGCGCCCGGCGCGGCGCTCAGGACCATCATTGAATCCGGCACGGTCCCGAATCTGATCTTCTACGGTCCCTCCGGCACCGGCAAAACCACGGTGGCGCGCATGATCGCCGCCGCCGCCGATAAACGCCTGCATATCCTCAACGGCACCACCGCTTCGCTTGGGGATATCAAGGACGTGATCGCCGAGATCAATACCATCGCCGCCGCGAAGGGCCTGCTTTTATATCTGGACGAGATCCAGTATCTCAATAAAAAACAGCAGCAGAGCTTATTGCAGTATATCGAAAACGGCGACATCACGCTGATCGCCTCCACCACCGAGAACCCGTATTTCTATATCTATTCGGCTGTGCTCAGCCGCTGCACGGTGTTTGAGTTCAAGCAGATTTCCCCTGCGGACGCCGTGCCCGGGATCGAGCGGGCGATCCGCTGCATGGAGGAAGAAACCGGCACGAAGCTGGTTCCCGAGCCCGGGGTGATCGACCTGATCGCCGACGCCTGCGGCGGGGATATGCGAAAAGCGCTGAATCTTTGTGAATTAACGGTGCTGGGTTCCCCCCGGGCGCCGGCGGGGGCGCCGCGAAGCCTGCCGCTGCAGACCGCGAAGGAGGTCTGCGCCCGCACGGGAATGCACTACGACCGCAACGGCGACGCCTACTACGATATGCTCTCCGCCTACCAGAAATCCATGCGGGGCAGCGACCCCGACGCCGCGGTATACTATCTGGCGCGGATTCTGGAAGCGGGCGACCTGCCTTCCGCCTGCCGCCGCCTGCTGGTGTGCGCCAACGAGGATGTGGGGCTTGCCTATCCGCAGATCATCCCCATTGTAAAGGCGGCGGTGGATACCGCCCTGCAGGTGGGTCTGCCGGAGGCCCGCATACCGCTTGCGAACGCGGTGATCCTGGTGTGCACCGCGCCCAAATCCAACAGCGCCTATAACGCCGTCAACGCCGCCATGGCGGACGTGAGCGCCGGGCTTGCGGGGGACCCGCCGCGGCAGCTGCAGAACAAGCATTTCGACGGCGCGGACGCCGAGGTAAAGGGGCAGAATTATCTCTATCCCCACAGCTATCCGGGGCACTGGGTCCGGCAGCAGTATCTGCCGGACGCGCTGAAGGACCGGAAGTATTACGTCCCGGGCGAAAACAAAAACGAACAGGCCGCAAAGGAATACTGGAGCAAGATCAAAAAAGAATGATCCGTTGCCCCCATATCCGCATAAAACGAAGAGGCTGCCGTATTTGCAAACCGGAAGTTGAAATAATGAATCATTCATGATGGATCGTTCATCGAATTTGCCTGTCCTGATACCGAAAAAGGATCTCTGAACAAAAGAAATTCAGAGATCCCTGTTTTTATAGGGGGATCGGCGCGACAGCCCCGTTGCTTTTCATTTGCCTGTTTTTTGAACCGGGTTACGCGTTGCGGCCCCTGTAAGAGAACACGTACCAGTCCCCGTTTTCAGATTTATAGCGGATGACGCCGGATGAAAGCTGCGAAAAATCAAAGGCGCAGGCGCTTTTTGTTTCCGGCTTCCAGGTCGTTTTGTCCCAGTAGTCGTAGTGCGCCGGATCGACCGCCGTGAGAGTGACCTCGTTTTCAGGGTCGCCCTGCACGGAATCCTCCTGCACGTAAACCGGATCCATTCCTTCGCTGCCCCACCAGCCGAAGGTAAACCAAAGCCTGCCGTCTTCCCGGTAGAATTTTACGCAGACGTTGTCGTCGCCGTATACGTTTTCGGGATTCTGCAGCCAGTAATC
>CACZOP010000087.1 GCA_902782845.1 Oscillospiraceae bacterium
ATGGATCATTTTTGAACAGGATCAGAACCGATGATTGGAGACAGGAATATATGCGGATCGAATTTACCGAAACCGTGCTGCGGGACGCGCAGCAGTCGCTGATTGCCACAAGAATGCCTTTTTCGGCGTTTGAACAAATACTGCCCACGCTCAACGTCGCAGGTTTCCGCGCGCTGGAATGCTGGGGCGGCGCCACCTTTGACGCCTGCCTCCGGTATCTGAACGAGGACCCGTGGGAACGGCTGCGGAAAATCAACGCCCTCGCGCCGGACGTAAAACTCCAGATGCTGCTGCGCGGCCAGAATCTTCTGGGATATAAGCATTATCCGGACGACGCGGTCCGGCTGTTTGTGAAAAAAAGCGTGGAAAACGGGATCGACGTGATCCGCGTGTTCGACGCGCTCAACGACCTGCGGAATATCGAAACGGCGGTGAAGCAGGGGCTCGAAAGCGGCGCGGAGGTGCAGGGCTGCATCTGCTATACCATCAGCCCCATCCACGATCTGAACAGCTTTGTGGAAACGGCCAAAGGACTGTATGCGATGGGCGTGCAAAGCATCTGCATCAAGGATATGGCGGGGATCTTAAGTCCCAAAGACGCCTACGAAACCGTGAAGGCGGTGAAAGCGGCGGTCCCGCTGCCTCTGGAGCTGCACACACATTCCACCACGGGAATGGGGTTTATGACGCTGCTCGAAGCCGTGCAGGCCGGTTGCGACGTGATCGACACCGCCGTTTCCTCGATGTCCGGCGGCACCTCGCAGCCTGCCACCGAAACCATGGATTACGTGCTGCGGCAATACGGCTACGAAACCGGGCTGGATGCGAAAAAGCTGCGGGAGATCAACGCGTTCTTCAAATCCTACCGTGACGAATGCCTGCGATCGGGACTTCTCAACCCGCTGGTGATGGGCACTGCCACCGACGCGCTGACCTATCAGATCCCGGGTGGGATGCTCTCCAATCTCGTGGCGCAGCTCACCGCGCAGAAAAAGCTGGACAGGCTCGACGAGGTGCTGGCGGAGGTCCCGCGGGTGAGGAAGGATCTCGGTTACCCGCCACTGGTCACGCCCATGAGCCAGATGGTGGGCGTGCAGGCCGTTTCCAACGTGCTCAACGGCCGTTATAAAAGTATCAGCATGGAGGTCAAAGCCTACGTGCGTGGCGAATACGGCAGAGCGCCCGGAGAAGTGAGCGAAGAACTGCGCAGGCTGGTTCTGGGGGAGTCGTCCCCCCTTAACTGCAGATATGCGGATATGCTGCCGCCCGTTGTGGATGAGACCCGGAAGAAGCTCGGGAAGCTTGCGAAAAGCGACGAGGACGTCTGTACCTATATCGCATTCCCGGCCCTTGCCGAAAAATATTTTGAACAGCGGGAGGAAGCGAAGAAGAGAACGTATTCCTATACGATCAGATCGGTGGAGGAGGATGTCACATGATACTGCCGCTCGGCGTGTTTACCAATCTTTATCCCGGTCAGGCGCTGTCGCCGGGGCTCGCGCTGCTGATTTCCCTTGTCGGCTTTTTTCTTGTATTTATCATTCTGGGCTTTCTGGCTTTGTTTGTAAAAGTTATGGGCGCGGTTTTCGACCGTGCGTCGTCAAAAGCGGAATCCTCCGCGCAGTCTGTGCCGGCGGCGCCGCCGACGTTCCCGGATAAACCGGAAGGGATCCCGCTGCCCGAGAACACTTCGGCCGGGGATCTGATTTTGGAAAACGTATCGGAAGAAGAAGCCGCAGTGGTGATGGCGGTCGTCAGCCACCGGAGCGGGATCCCGCTTAACCGTCTGCAATTTCATTCGATCAGGTGCCTGGAGGAAGAGGAACAATGAAATATATCGTTACGCTGAACAATAAACAGTATACCGTTGAGGTCACCGAGACCGACGCCGCCATTACCGCAGTTTCCGACGTGCCGTCGCCCGTACAGGCGAAGCCGCCGGTCACCCCCGATGCGAATACGCCATCCTCCGCTCCGGCCGGGGATATTTCCGCAGGCACACAGGTGAAGAGTCCCATGCCGGGGAATATCCTGCAGGTGAAGGTCGCCGTGGGTCAGCCGGTAAAAGCGGGCGACGTCCTGTTCGTTCTCGAGGCTATGAAGATGGAAAACGAGATCGTGGCCCCCGTTGCCGGGACGGTAAAGCAGATTCTGGTCGCTAAGGGCGGCGTAGTGGAAACCGACGCCGTGCTTGCCGTGATTTAAGGAGGTTCCCGGATGCAGTTGATTCTTGAGGTCTTAAAGGGCCTGTGGGAAACCTCTGGGCTGTCGCAGCTCAGCTGGCAGAACGGCGTGATGCTCTGCGTTTCGTTCTTCTTTTTGTTCCTTGCCATCAGAAAAAAATTCGAGCCTCTGCTGCTGGTGCCCATCGCGTTCGGCATTCTGCTTGCGAATCTTCCCGGCGCGGATATCATGAAAGACGTGACCGGCGGGCAGCTCGGCGCGTTGGATGCGCTTCCGGTGGCGGGCGCGCATTGGTATGAATCCGGCGTGCTGCGAATTCTGTACGTCGGCGTCAAATCCAGTATTTTTCCCTGCCTCATCTTTTTGGGCGTGGGCGCTATGACAGATTTCGGCCCGCTGCTCTCGAACCCCGTATCGCTCGTTCTTGGCGCGGCGGCGCAGCTTGGCATCTATATCGCCTTCCTGATCGCCGTTTTGCTCAAATTCAGTCCGGAAGAAGCGGCTTCCATCGCCATCATCGGCGGGGCGGACGGACCCACCGCCATTTTTACCACCGCAAAGCTCGCGCCGCACCTGTTGGCGCCCATTGCGCTTGCGGCCTACTCCTATATGGCGCTGATTCCTATTATCCAGCCGCCCATCATGAAGCTGCTCACCACTGAAAAGGAACGGAAAGTTAAAATGACGCAACTCCGGCAGGTCTCCAAAACGGAAAAGATCCTTTTCCCCGTCGCGGTGCTGGTGCTGGTCGCTTTCCTGCTGCCGTCCGTGACGCCGCTGCTCGGTATGCTGATGCTGGGGAACCTGTTCCGGGAATGCGGCGTGACCGAGCGTCTGAGCGAAACCGCACAGAATGCGCTGATGAACACGGTGACCATCATGCTGGGCGTTTGTGTGGGCGCGACGGCCAACGGCCCCGATTTTCTGCAGCTCCGTACGCTCATGATCGTGGGGCTCGGGCTCACGGCGTTTATCTTCTCCACCGCCGGCGGCGTGCTGATCGGTAAGTTCCTGTATGTCGTAACCAAAGGAAAGATCAATCCGCTCATCGGCGCGGCCGGCGTTTCCGC
>CACZOP010000088.1 GCA_902782845.1 Oscillospiraceae bacterium
ATATCGACTGCAAAA
This sequence comes from Oscillospiraceae bacterium, assembly GCA_902782845.1. Lineage (GTDB taxonomy): Bacteria > Bacillota > Clostridia > Oscillospirales > Acutalibacteraceae > RUG806. Next base: position 16 of record CACZOP010000088.1, read on the forward strand.
TCATACAAACCCTTCGTTTTTTCAGGTCTTATGACTGTCATAATTCCGGTGTGCAGAATTGTCATGATTTGTAATTGACATTTTTCGCGCGGCGTTGTATTATAATAGATAACCTTGATTTTTGTATACAATCAGCTTTTTACTTCCGGAAAAAACCGGAACATATCAATGACAGACAGGTGAAGGACTATGAAAAAAACAAAACTGATCGCGGCGATACTGGCGGCCGTGCTGCTCCTCGTTCCGCTGGCGCCCTCCGCTTTTGCGATGGACGCGCTGCTCGACACCATTATTGAACTGCTGGGCGGCGACACCCCGGGCGAAAGCTATGCGCTTTCGGATCTTTTCACCAACCCCAACGGCGTGTTGGACGAGATCCGGAACAGGCTCGGCACGGAACTGGACAATTCCGCGCTGATCGAAGCCATCACCAAGGTGCTGGGCGGCGACAACGGCCAGACCTTCTCGCTGGAATCACTGCTCGACAACGGTTTTCTGAACCGTCTGCGCGAAATACTGAATATGGAACAGGTGACCGATGCGCCCACCGACGCGCCCACCGTGCCGCCCGCAACTTACGTGACGCAAACGCCCTCGACCGCAACGGCATTATACACCGTAACTGCCGTTACGCCCGCCACGCTGCCCACGACCACAAAGCCCACCACAACGGCGCCCGCCACAACGGCGCCGTCGACCACTGCCGCGCCCATCACGGATATGTCCACCGTGGCGGAGCCGAGCTATACGTTCGCGCAGCCGGCGACCGTAACCGTGCCGGAGCTGACCTCTCAGCCCGAATTCACACCCTCGGTGACCGACGAGGGTACGGTACCGCAAAAGGGCAGCACGCTGAAAACCGTGGTCGGCGTTCTGGTCATGCTCCTGATGCTGGGCGCAGTCGTGGCCGTTGCGGTGATTTTACGCAGGACCGCCATCTGATGGAGCCCGCGCTTTTACCGAACGAACATATCGAAACCATCGGCAGCCGTTTGCAGCTGATCGTGTCCCCCGCCCATACCTTCGGAACGGACGCGCTGCTGCTGGCGGCTTTTTCCGCGCCGAAGCCGACGGCGAGAGTCTGCGACCTTGGCACGGGCTGTGGGATCCTGCCCTTTATCTGGCTATCGGGCGGCCTGCAGAAAGCAGCGGCTGTGGAGCTCCAGCCCGCCGCCTGCGATCAGCTCCGGCGCAGCGCGCGGCTAAGCGGCGTGGAAGAACGCCTCACAGTGGTGGAAGGCGACCTGAACGACCTGCGGGGCAGGCTCCCCTTCGGCGTGTTTGATCTTGTGACCATGAACCCGCCCTACCAGAAAACCGGGCACGGCGCCATGAGCCCCGACCCCGCCCGCAGCGTCGCCCGTCACGAGACCGCCGCCACGCTGCCGGAGATCTGCGCCGCCGCAAAAAAGCTGCTGAAATTCGGCGGCAGCTTCTGCATCTGCCTGCGCCCCGAACGGTTGGCGGAGGCGATCTGCGCCATGGAAGCGCACACGCTGACCCCAAAACGGCTGCGTTTTGTTTCGCAGCAGCCGGGCACGGCGCCATGGCTCTTTTTGCTGGAGGGCAAAAAAGGCAGAAAGCCGGGCCTGACGGCGGAACCGGATTTTTTTATGCAGAACCCCGACGGGACCGAAAGCGACGCCTGGCGCGCGGTGCTGGGGAACTACGGAAAGGACTGAACCGACATGGCAGGAACGCTCTATATCGTGGGGACGCCCATCGGCAACCTGGGCGACTTTTCCCCCAGGGCGGCTCAAACGCTGCGGGAGGCGGATTTTATCGCGGCGGAGGACACCCGCGTGACGCTGAAGCTCCTGAATCACTTTGATATCAAAACGGGGCTTGTGAGCTATCACGAGCACAACCGCATGGAAAAAGGACCGGATATTCTGGCGCGCCTCCTTGCGGGCGAAAACTGCGCGTTGGTAACCGACGCCGGTATGCCCGCCATCTCGGACCCGGGACAGGATCTTGTGCGGCTCTGCCGCGAAAACGGCGTGCCGGTGGCAACGGTGCCCGGCCCCAGCGCCGTGATCACCGCGCTGGCGCTCTCGGGGCTCAACGTGGGGCGGTTTGCCTTCGAGGGCTTTCTGAGTATGAACAAGCCCAAACGACGGGAACATCTGGAGGAACTGAAAACCGAGCGCAAGACCATGGTGTTTTACGAGGCGCCGCATAAGCTCGCCGCCACGCTGCGCGATCTGTACGATACCCTGGGCGACCGGCGGATCGCGATTGTGAAGGAGCTGACGAAGATCCACGAAAACGCCGAACTCACCACCCTTGCCGAAGCCGCCGGAAAATACGACGGCCGGAAGCTGAAGGGCGAATATGTGATCGTTATTGAAGCGAAGACCCCCGCAGAGCTTGCGGAGGAGACGCCGCAGGCCGATCCCCTGGCGCTGGCGAAAGCATATCTCGCGGAAGGGAAAAGCGTGAACGAGGCGGCAAAGCTGGCGGCCAAAGAAACCGGCGCGAAAAAGGGCGATATTTACAAACAGTTGCTGGAATCGTAAATTTTTTATAAACTACTTGAAATATTTCCCGCAATCCTCTATAATATAAGTGTGTATAATTCTTTTCTGAAAGGATGATTTTCAATGAAGAAGCTTTTATCCGTATTCCTTGCGGCGCTGATGCTTTGCGGCGTTTTCTCCGTCGCAGTCTGGGCGGAGGACGACGCGTCCTATACCCCCGTGTATTCCGTGAGCGTTTCCGGCTGGAACGCCGGACAGATCGAGATCACGCCTGCCGAGGGCTACGGCGAATATGTGGAGGCCGGAAAGGATTTCAAATTCACCGTGACCACCGTGAACGGCTACGCGTTCGACCAGACCACCGTGATCAAGGTGCTCCCCGCAAGAACCTACGGGCCCGATATCGTACTCACCAATCTTGACGTGGGCTACGACGAAGTCCTGACGCCGGATGAAAACGGCGTGTATACCGTCGACCGCGTAGACGAGGATCTGATCGTGGTGGCGTATAACCTGGAGCACGGCTCCCTGCCCGGGGTGAAGGATATGGTGCTGAACCTCCTGAAGTTTTTCCTGCGGCTCTTCCAGTGGTTCTTCGGTCTGAAAAAAGACGCGTAACGGGCGCCGCGGGATAACAAAAAACGTAAAGCCGGGGCTGTTACGCCGATCCCCTTATAAAAAACAAAGGATCTCTGAATGATTTTGTTCAGGGATCCTTTTTCGGTATATGGACTGATTCGGATGTTGAAAGAAAAGAATCAGGCGTCAGATTTCAGTCGGACTTCTCTTCCCGTATCGGCGGGTGGAAGCGGCTGAAGGCCTGCACCATTTTTTTGTGGTGGATCACGAAATGGATGGCGGGACTTTTGTTTTTTGAAACGATCACCAGCCGGTTCCCCACCACGGTATAGCTGATATTCCGGAAGGCGGGAACGGGATCCGTTTCGAGAACCAGATTCGGATGCGCGCGGCAGAACGCCCGCGTTTCCTCCAGATGCGCCGCGTAGACCTCATAGGTATAGGGCACGTCCGCCTCGAAGAACAATTCCGAGAGCTGCAGATGCAGAGGGGCGGCGTTGAACTGCGCCTCGGTAAGAAGCGGAACCGTCAGGAAGATCTTGCTGTTTTCAGGGAGCGCACCGACGGCCTCGGCGGTATCTCTGCGGTACCGGCGAATTCTGTCGGCATCCGCCGACGTTATCCCGCAGCGTTCCAGCAGCGTGTCCAACAACGATTCCGGCATGGTAAAAACGGGCAGGCTGCCAGCGACGACGCGCCGTTCCTCCCCGGGCGGAAGTCCCCGCAAAAACGCGGCGTAGGCATAAGCCCGGTCGCTGCGGTAGATCTCCATCAGCGGCTGCGCCCGGTCCAGCAGCCGCTGCGCTTTTTTCCGGTAGAAACGAAGGTCCTCCCTGTTTTTTGTGAGCACGTAGCGCCCCTCCGGCTGACACCCGGCAATTGCGCTGCCCTCCAGCGCCGCCGCGCCCGAGACCTTTAACAGATGCGAAAAGACGTTGCCCTCCGCCGCGGGCAGATAATAGGGGGAGATCTGCCCCGTCATATACATGGGGATATTGCCCTCCAGCCCCAGCATCATCTCGGCGAAAGGGCGGTGAACGTCGTGGATGATATGCAGATGCAGCCCCTTTTTCAGAAGCATCGCCATGCCCATCATCCATTTTTTCGGAAATTCAGGGTCGCTTGCCATCTCCTCGATCGGCATATCGCTGTATAGGATGCAGTCTTCCATGGAACGGGACAGTACGGTGGCTTTAATGAAATCCAGTTCGCTTTCCATCATCTCGGCGGTGCCCTCGTAGGTTTTTACCGTGGGCAGCTGAAAGGGCAGCGTGGGGAGCTTTATCTCGTCAAAATGAATGGAACGGATAAAGACGTTCAGATCAAAGGAATCCACGTTCTGCAGAAAGCGGTCGATGGGGTCCGCCGTCTCCCGCGTATGATTGGAGCCGAGCCACTCCACAATCGCGTCCCGCACCGCGGCGGGACCCGCGGACGCCGGGAGATGGACGTCCATCAGCTTTGAAAGCGCCGAGAGCGACCGCGGCTCGGTATAGGACCGGGCGATGTAATCCGCGACGGCAAAGGAAAAATCCGACGGATTGCCCGGCCGCCGCCCGCCGGACAGCACCTTGGAGATATAAGACGGATCGAACGACAGCGCCTTGGCCAAAGACACGCTGCGCACATCCAACGCCCCCAGAAGCGCGTTCAGATTGGAGAGATAGATCTCATGCTCCACCCGCAGCCCCGTCTGCACCGTGCCGTTGAGCGCCGCGCGGATCTCCGCTTCCTCCAGCGGCGTTCCTTTTTCGCCCGCCGCAAGCGATATGCCCCGGGCAAGCTTTTTCAGGGGCTCGCTGTTATATTCCGGCGTCCGCGCGCCCGTACGGTAGCGGCTGAGGGCGCCGGCGCTGAGCCCCGACGCTTTCGCCAGCGCCGCCCCGCTGAGCTCCAACCGTGTCATATAATCGTTCAGCACCTCGCTGAAGGTCATCGGCTATCCATCCTTTCCGAACAGGTCAGTTTCTTCTGCATTATAGCGATTTGTTTCCGATTTGTCAATGACAAATCGGAAATCACCCCACAAGGAACTATTAATATGATATAGTAGTATCGGTAATATAATAATTGTTTTTTAAGAAAGAAAGGACGCCAGTTGCCATGAAAAATCACTTTGCAAAAAAAATACTTGTCTGCCTGCTTTCGGCAGTTCTGCTGTTGCTGTCCTGCAGTTTTTCGCTGGCGAAAACAGGGCCTTTGGAGGAAAACTACGACGGCTGGTACCCTGCATTTCTCAGTTTTACACAGATAGACGAAAAGGGTGAGCCTGTGGTGGTCGTTGATGAAAACAACCCCTGGGGCGAGACCGTCACCTTCCCGGTCTGGCGGAACAACAAGGCGGTCGCACAGACAGGCGCCGTTTACGACCGGAAGACGAACACCCTGACCCTGACGGACTTCAACCATCCCGACTATGTGCTCAGCGCGAATATGATGGGCGACGATTTAACGCTGCAGATCAACGGCACGTGCGCTTTGGCGAGGATCTCCGTCTGGGGCGACGGCTGGGGCGGCAGCCTGCATCTCACAGGCAAAGGAACGCTTACGGTAAACGAAAACCGCCTGTTTGACAGCGGTCTGATCTTCTATCCCGAAGGCGTGGAAAAGCTGGATTTTTCCGTTGACGCGTCGGTAAAGCTCAACCTGTTCGGTAAAGAAACGGCATTTGAGGTCTACGGCTACGAAGACGGATTTCAGGCGACCGTCGGCGGGAATCAGCTGCCGATGAATAAAAAGAACGCCGTGCGGGAGCAGTACGTTTGGGTGTTCGGTTATTCCTATCCCATGGAAGAGAACATCCGCTCCGCCAAAAACAAAGCCGACCCCGAAGGTATTTACAACCTGATGGAATGGGAAAACGACAAGGGTGAAAAATTCGTGACCGTTGAACGCTATGTCCACGTGGAAAAATACGATCTTTATCTGGTGGATGAGGCATGGATCCAAAAAATCGCGGGCGAAGGCGCGGGGGAAGTCCGTTTTGCTTCTCTTGAAGAAGCGGCGGCCGCCGGCTTCACACCCGAAAAGGACAAGAACGGCGAATACGTCTGGCTTTCGGTCAACACCCTTGGGAACCGCGGCTCCGAGAACATTTATGTTGCAGCCGACGGCAAGCAATACGTTGTGGGATACGCCAAAAACGACAAAGGCGAATACGGGGACGTGGCCATGACGATGGAGCCGATCGCAGAGATCCCCGACGCATACATCTTTACTTACGCGCCGGGTGTGGATCCCGAATCACTGACAGAAAAAACAGTGACCGTGACCCGTGACGACGTATTCGACTACGCGTTCCCGGACAAAGAATTCATCTTGCATATCGATACCTCCGTGCTCCTTGGCGACGTGAACGGCGACGGCAGCGTGACCGCCGAAGACGCGCGCTTTGCGCTGCGGGCAGCCGTGGGGCTGGACGACACCGCCGAAGGCCTGGATTTTTCCAACCGGGGCAACCGCTGCTACGTTGCGGCGAACGTGGATGGTGAAGAGGGAATCTCCGCCGGCGACGCGCGGCTGATCCTACGTGCCGCCGTGGGACTGGAAACGCTCGGGTGATCCCCGCCGACGGTATCAGCTTTCGTCTCTCCCTTTCGGACGGTTCCGTATCCCCCACCCCTTGCGGGGCCGTCCGGGTGAGCAGGCTCCTTCCGGTTCCGGAGGGAGCCTTTGTATATGCAAAGCGGAACGGAGAACGGAAAAGAAAAATCGGCTTTCGGCCCTGATTTGCAAACAGGACAGAATGTGAAAAAGGCGCTTGCAAACGGGCGACGGTTTTGGTAGAATAGCAACGGAAGCTTTTTTTACAAAATCTGACGTATCGGAGGAGCAAGTATGGCAAAGATCATAGGCAGCAGCATTCCGGATCTTCCCTGGGAGGAAAAACCCGCCGGCTGGCGCTATCCCGTGTGGCGCTACAGCGGGAACCCCATCATCACCCGCGACAACCTGTATTTCGCCAACAGCATCTTCAATTCCGCGGTGGTCCCTTTCGGGGACGGCTTCGCGGGGGTGTTTCGCGTGGATACCATGACCCGGGACCACACGCTGGTCATGGGCTTCAGCAAAGACGCGATCCACTGGGATCTGGAAGAAAAGGTGATTTTCAGGGGATATGATCCCCGTTTGTGCGAGATCGACGGAAAATACTATCTTTCGTGGGTCAACCTGACCCCTCACGGCACCACTATCGGGATCGCGTATACCACGGATTTTGCAAGCTGGACGCAGCTGGAGGACGCCTGCTACCCCGTGGCGCGCAACGGCGTGCTTTTTCCGAAAAAGATCAACGGCGAATACATGCTGCTGATCCGCCCCTGCGACCGTGGCCATACCCCCTACGGAGATATATTTATACAGCAAAGCCCCGACCTCACCTACTGGGGGAAATACCGCTTTGTGATGCAGCCCGAAAAAAACTGGGAAATGACCAAAATCGGCGCCGGCCCCACCCCCATTGAAACGGACGAAGGATGGCTGCTCTTTTACCACGGCGTGCTCACCAGCTGCAACGGCTTTACCTACGCCATGGGCGCGGCGCTGCTGGACAGAAACGAACCCTGGAAGGTGCTGCACCGGGCGGACTGCTTTTTGCTGGCGCCCCATGAGACATATGAGCTTGTGGGAGACGTGCCGAACGTAGTGTTCCCCTGCGCGGCGCTTGCGGACGCGGACACGGGCAGGATCGCCGTTTATTACGGCGGGGCGGACACGGTGGTGGCGCTGGCCTTTACCACTGTGGATGAAACGATCGGATTTATAAAAGAACACGATCTGATAAAGGGATAAGCAAAACGTCTGTTTTTATCTGTGCATTGTCATAATTCCCAAAAACCGGGGGCGAAAATCCGAAAATTTAGCAAAGCCCCCGTTTTTCGTTTTCCTTGCGGGAATTCGTTGACATCCGGCGACGGATATGCTATACTTTGTTCAATAAATCTTTAAGCGATACAGAGAGATCGGGAAGATTGTGATATAAAGCCGGCGCGGAGTTTGCCGCGCGGGTGCGTTTTGCCACACAGCCTATCCCATCCCGGGGCAGGCTTTTCTTATTCGGGAGGTTCCTTATGCAGAAGATACAGATCATCGGCTCAAAATCGCTCCCCACTTTTTCGCCGACCCTCCCGGCGGCGCTTTCTTCGACGCTTGCAGGTGAATACATCGTTTTTCCCGGTTTTTGCGACGTGCATGTGCATTTTCGCGAGCCGGGCTTTTCTTATAAAGAAACCGTCCGTTCCGGCTCGCTGGCGGCGGCCCGGGGCGGATACACAGCCGTCTGCACCATGCCGAACCTGAAACCGGTGCCCGACAGCGCCGGACATCTGCGGGCGCAGACCGAGATCATCGAAAAGGACGCGGTGATCGGCGTGTATCCCTACGGCGCCATCACGAAAGAAGAAAAGGGCGAGGTGCTCGCCGACCTCTCCGCCATGGCGGCGGACGCCGTTGCTTTTTCGGACGACGGCAGAGGCGTGCAGAGCGGGAGCCTGATGCGGCAGGCCATGGAAGAAGCAAAAAGGCTCGGGAAACTGATTGTCGCCCATTGCGAGGACAATGCGCTGCTGCGCGGCGGTTATATCCACGACGGCGCCTACGCAAAAGCGCACGGCCACCGGGGCATCTGCAGCGAAAGCGAGTGGGGTCCCATCAAAAGGGATTTGCGGCTTGCGAAAGAAACCGGCTGCGGCTACCACGTCTGCCATATCTCGTGCAAAGAGAGCGTGACACTCATCCGGGAAGCGAAAAAAGAGGGCGTTGACGTGACCTGCGAGACAGCCCCCCATTACCTGACGCTGGACGAGACCGATCTGAAAGAAGACGGGCGTTTCAAGATGAATCCGCCCCTGCGCGCTCCCGCTGACCGGGAAGCCCTGATCGAAGGGATCCTCGACGGGACCGTCGACATGATCGCCACCGACCACGCGCCCCACAGCGCGGAAGAAAAGGCAAGGGGGCTGGAACGGAGCGCCTTCGGCATCGTTGGGCTGGAAACGGCGTTCCCCGTGCTTTACACCAAGCTGGTAAAACCAGGGATCCTGCCGCTTTCAAAGCTCATCGACCTGCTTACGGAACATCCCCGACGGCGATTCGGCATCCCCCTGGGGAACGATTTTACGGTGTGGGACCTGAACGGCAGCTTTACCGTGGACCCCGCGGACTTCCTCAGCAAAGGAAAAGCCACCCCCTACGCGGGCGAGACCCTTTGGGGCGTGTGCAGAGCGACGGTTTACAACGGCGCTGTTGTTTACAGCGCAAACGAAAAATAATCATTCCATATAAAAGAGGGTAAAAACTATGGCGAAAAGAACGGACGTAAAAAAAGTACTCATCATCGGCTCCGGCCCCATCGTGATCGGGCAGGCGGCGGAATTCGACTATGCGGGCACGCAGGCGTGCCTTGCGCTGAAGGAGGAGGGGTATGAAGTGATCCTCTGCAACTCCAACCCCGCCACCATCATGACCGACACCAGCATTGCGGACAAAGTGTATATGGAACCGCTGACGCTGGAATACATCGGCAAGATCCTGCGCTACGAGCGGCCGGACGCCATCGTGCCCGGCATCGGCGGGCAGACGGGGCTGAACCTTGCCATGCAGCTGGACCGCAAGGGCGTGCTGAAAGAATGCGGCGTACGGTTGCTTGGCACCCCGGCCGAAAGCATCGAGCGGGCGGAGGACCGGGAGCTGTTTAAAGAAATGTGCCAGAGCATCGGCGAGCCCG